>DDWD01000223.1:0-23311 GCA_002345825.1 Bacteroidales bacterium UBA2295 | reverse complement strand
CTGCCGTTTAGGTAGGCAGGAAGAATAATATTTAAAGCACATAAATACAGGTATATATGCGTTAATATTTTGCTTGCGAAAGTTGAGAAATTACATTTAACATCATTAGCCTATAGCATACAAAAGTAGGAACAATTGCTAAATGCGAACACACTTCCCTACAATAATCAGTAGCAAAAATGGACTGTATCTATTTTATCAACGTGAACTTGATTACACAATTAAATACATCACCAAAACTATTTGGGCTCAAAATTTGTGCGATAAAAGCAAAAATTTCCGTAAAATTGTATTATAATTTTTCCCAGATGAGATGAAAAACCATATCCCTAAAACTATATTATCCCTAGTAACTACCATTATACTTACTTGCCAGCTAGCATTCTCGCAGGTAAACTCAACGGGCATCCCCCTAATTCAAAGCTACTCGCACAAAACCTACAATGCGTCAGAAGATAACTGGTCCATAACACAAGACCATAGGGGTGTAATGTACTTTGGCAACACGGAATCTATACTTGAATACGATGGCTTTTCGTGGAACAAAATAAGCATCCCTGGGCAATCTTACATCCTTTCGCTAGCGACGGCTCCCAACGGAATTGTGTACGTAGGTGGAACCGACGATTTTGGTTTTTTAGATACCGATAATAGCGGCCAGCTCTACTACAAAACCCTCCGAGGGCTAATGAGCGATAGCCTTGGTGTTAATCGGGTTTGGAAAACATACACATCTGCCAACAATGTATATTTCTGCACATTACAACGTGTTTTTGTATACAACTACAGCACCAACACCATCACTAGCATTGATTTACCCGAGAATAGCTTCTGGAGTTTTCTGGTGAACGATACGCTTTATATCGACAACTACAACTCGGGTCTTCACTATCTCGACAGCAATGAGCTCACACTAGTAAATGGCGGGAAACATTTTGCACAAAACGATATATTCTCAATCCTACCCTGGGACAGGCACACGCTACTAATTGCAAATGCAGAGAAAGGATTATCGCTACTAAACACACAATCGGGGCAAGTTTCTGAGTTCGTGTTTAACACACAAGCCAAGCAAACCAATAAAGTTTTAATCGATAAATTTATCTATGCAGGCACTGTAATCGATAGCAATCATTTTGCTTTTGCCACCCGGCTCGATGGCCTTTTTATCATTAACCGAAAGGGTGAAATTGTAACACACATTAATAAGGAAACCGGTTTACCCACCGAGATGGTTACCAATATTTACCTCTCATCAAATCCTTCGGGAGTTATTTGGCTATCGCTTATCAATGGAATTACATCTGTGAACGTGGGTTCGCCTATCCGTGTTTTCTCCGATAAGTTAGGGCTTAAAGGAACAATTTATGGCATTGCCCATAAGAACAAGAGCTACTATGCCGCTACCATGTACGGTGTGTCTTTGCTTGAGTACCATACCGATAAAACATCGCAATTTATTCAGGTTGACGGAATTGCTGGCGAAGAGGTTTACTCAATAATCAACTTTGAACACAACGGCCAAAACAAGCTACTTGCTGCTAGCGTTAGAGACATATACGAGATCAAGGGCAAAAAAGCGACTCCGCTAAATTTTGGAATAGAAACTTACCAGCTGGTTCAGTCGAAGATAAAACCCGAACTAATATATGTAGCAACATCGAGAGGAATACGAACGTTGAAGCACCAAAACGGAAGTTTCAAACTAGCACCAAAAGTATTTGCCCTGGCCGACACTATGATTACAAGGATAATTGAAGATACCGAGGGCAACATTTGGTGCAATACCCTCTCGGGTGCCAAACTTTTAACCAGCAATGGCAAACACAAAGCATTGCCACTAACAGTAACCCAGAGAAATGGAAATTTCTTCAGCTTCCGAAACCTGATTCACTACACGGCAGATGGAGATGTGTATGAATTTGATTCTGAAACAGGTTCATTCGAAAAATCGTCACTTAATGCCCACTTTAAACCCAAAGGGAGAATCATTAAAGATGTATTTACCTTAACCGACTCATCTACGCTAATATCTTATGAGCAGCAAAACTCATCATGGGCAGCAACCGCATACTGGAGCAACTCGGGATGGCGGATTGACACCTGTTCTATGAGGATCATCCCTTCAATGACAATTGCATCAGGTTCCACTCACAAAAACTTAACATTTGTAGGCGGTCAAGAAGGGCTCTTTGTGCACAACAACAAAATTGAAAAGGACTTTAAGCAATCATTTAAAACCCTAATCAGAAAAGTTAGCCTAGGTTACGATTCCACAATCTACAAAGGTGCTGGAGGTTTCGAAAACCTGACCATAAACAACAACTACCTACAGCTAACGGCTCCACTAACCTTTAAGTATAACTATATTGATTTCGCCTTCAGCTCACCCTACTTCGAATCGGAGTCGCAAACCCTTTACCAGTCGTATCTCGAAGGCTATGATAAAACATGGTCGGCATGGGAAGAAAAGGATTTCCGCAACTACACCAACCTATCGGAGGGGACATATCTTTTCCACGTAAAAGCCAAAAACATTTATGGCTACGAAAGTGAAGAAGCCATTTTTGAGTTCAGAATACTTCCTCCGTGGTATCGTACTTGGTGGGCGCTTTTAATATACATAGCGTTGGCTTTTGTTATAATTCGCCTATCCATAGCTTGGTACACCCGCAAGCTGCAGGAAGACAACAGAAAACTCGAGGCCATTGTAAAAGAGCGTACTGCTGAGGTTGTTGAAAAGAACAAAAAGATTGAGCAACAGAACATTGCAATAACTGACTCCATTCGCTACGCCAAACGGATTCAAACAGCAGTGCTACCCGATAAGCAAACATGCAAACTGTTCGACTATTTTATATACTTTGCCCCTAAGGATATTGTAAGCGGCGACTTCTACTGGGTGCATCACTTCGAGAAACAAAAAAGGTTAATTTTTATTGCAGCCGACTGCACAGGGCACGGCGTGCCAGGAGCATTCATGAGCATGCTGGGCACATCATTCCTCAACGAGATTGTGGCCAAACTTGACATTAACCACTCCGACTCCATACTAAACCATCTGCGACATTACGTGATTAATACGCTAAGCCAAGGGCTAAAAGAGGGTGATAAGGATGAGAGAAAGGATGGTATGGATATGGCGCTTGTTTCCATTGATCTAAACTCTATGATTCTAGAATTCTCGGGAGCCAACAATCCGCTGGTTTTCATTCGCAACGGAGAACTCACCGAGTACAAACCCGACAAAATGCCTATTGGCGCGTACGTTAAGCAAAACATACCGTTTAAGCGTACTGAAATACAGCTGCAGCCTGGCGACACATTCTACATGTTTTCCGATGGTTACGTCGATCAGTTTGGCGGTCCCGATGGACGGAAATACATGAAGAAAAACTTTAAGGATTATTTACTCTCAATCCACCATCTCCCTTTCAATGAGCAAAAAGAAATTCTACGTAAAGAGATGAATAGCTGGATGGAAGGCCATGAACAAATCGACGACCAGATTGTTTTAGGTGTAAAAGCAAACTTTTAAAGGCACACACTAAGCCATCCGGTTTATACTACCAACTTATTGCTACTATACAATTTCATCCATTTTAGTTACGCATTCAGCTTTAGTCAAAACTAATTCAAAAGAGAATAACCATTGGTTTAATTTTTGTTGTACGTTTGACTTAT
This sequence comes from Bacteroidales bacterium UBA2295, assembly GCA_002345825.1. GTDB lineage: Bacteria > Bacteroidota > Bacteroidia > Bacteroidales > Tenuifilaceae > Perlabentimonas. The sequence continues at coordinate 19,627 of DDWD01000223.1, read as the reverse complement.
TATCTACTGATAGTTAGGATACTATTCCGTTCTTTGATCGAACCAAATAAACCCAAGAAACAATACATTAACCTAACCTTGTATTACTATGAAAAAATTATTACTCACTCTCCTATTCTCGGGTTTGTGCTCATTGGGTATTTTGGCACAAACTTCTCTGGGGGTCAACTATCAAGCCGTAATACGTAATTCTGCTGGCGAAATAGTTGCTGATCAACAGATAGGTCTCCAGCTAAGCATCCTACAGGGAAGCGCAACAGGAGCAGCGGTTTACTCCGAGACCTTTACGCCAACTACCAACGAATTTGGACTTATCAATGTGATTATTGGGCATGGAAGTCCTAAATCTGGCAAGTACACATCAATCGATTGGTCATCGGCCAATTACTATCTAAAGGTAGACCTCGATATAGATGGCAGTACAAATTACACCGAGATGGGAACAACCCAACTCCTATCCGTACCATATGCCAACTACGCCTTTTCTGGGAATGATGGCAAGTCGGCTTACCAGATTTGGCTCGAGCTGGGTAACACTGGAACTGAACAAGATTTTTTCAACTCGCTAACTGGGCCAAAGGGCGACAAAGGAGAAGATGGAGCACAAGGGCCTGTGGGTCCAGCAGGCTCAGATGGCTCAGATGGCTCAGATGGCAAAACCATTCTAAGCGGCACAACCATTCCTACAATTAAGGGTGGAAATATTGGAGATTATTACCTTAACACTTCAACCTATGATTTATACGGCCCCAAAACCGAAAATGGATGGGGCTCTCCTGTTTCATTAATTGGAGCAGATGGAACCGATGGCAATACAATGCTTAATGGCACATCTGACCCTCTCACTACCGATGGCAAAACTGGTGACTTCTTCCTTAACACAACAAGCAACAACCTTTTTGGCCCAAAAACCGAAAATGGATGGGGTACTGGCATCTCTATGGTAGGGCCACAGGGCGAGCAAGGACCATCAGGAACCAGTTCATGGACCGATCAGGAAACAATAGTATCAACCGATAAAAAGGTGGGTGTAGGTACTACTGCTCCAAATGCTCTCCTTGAGGTTCAGGCTACTGGGAATGAAGTAGAGGGACAGCCGCTCTTTGAAGTAAAAAACTCTAAAGGCGAAACTATTTTTGCTGTTTATGAAAATGGAGTTGAAATCTTCATTGATGAAGAATCAGAAACCAAAACTAAAGGCGCTTTTGCCATTAGTGGCCGCACAACGACCAAAGCCACCGAACAGATTTTAACAGTAACCCCAACCGAAACTACGGTATATGTAGAGGAACCCACGGCCAAAACTAAAGGTGGGTTTGCCATTTCGGGACGTACCACCACAAAAGAGGGCGAGGCCGACCTGCTCAGGATAACTCCAAGCCTCACCCAATTCTATGTAGACGAAACGGTTGCTAAAACCAAAGGCGCTTTCGCCATCAGCGGCCGCACAACCACCAAAACAACGCTCGACATCCTAAATATCACCCCTGGGTTAACTCAAATTTATGTTGATGAGCCTGTTGCCAAAACCAAGGGCGGTTTCGCCATTTCTGGTCGTACCACTACCAAGGTAACTCAAGATGTGCTAAATATCACTCCAAGCCTAACGCAGTTCTATGTTGATGAGCCTATAGCCAAAACTAAGGGTGGATTCGCCATTTCTGGGCGCACTACAACCAAGGAGGGAGAAGCAGATATCCTTACAGTTATACCTGGCTTAACCCAAGTTTTTGTTGATGAGACAACCAGCAAAACCAAAGGCGGATTTGCCATCTCGGGGCGTACTACAACAAAGGAAACGGGGGTATACGATGTATTTACTGTAGTTCCCGAACGTACCGATGTGTATGTTAAACCATCGGCTAGCAAGAATAGCCTACCCATAGGCTTTAGCGTGAAAGGTTTAAGTGATATGTTTGAGCCCACCGAACTCTTCTCCATATCGGAACAAGGTACTTACGTAGCCACCGCCCTTGCAGTTAAGCCTAAGGTTACTACTGGCTTGGTTGTCAACCTCGAGCAAACCTCAGCCTCATCGGGAGGAACTGTTGTTGATGATGGAGGCTCGGAGATTGTAACCAAAGGTCTATTATACTATCTGGCTTCGATGCAACAGCCCACATTGGAAAATGCAACCACACTTAATCCTTCTGTCGGAGGAGTTGTTTCCATTGGAGGCGACAAACCATTTGAAAATCTATTCATTAATGACCTTACACCAAACACATTGTATAAAGTTAGGGCATTTGCCACTAACCTTGATGGGTTAACAGGCTTTGGCGATGCAAGGGAGTTCAAAACGCTTAAGGCTACAACACTTACAATTAACGTAACCGATGGGGCATTGCCCATTGAAAACGCAATGGTTACCCTTTGGCTAGAAATGTCTCCAGAACCTATTACTAGCGGACCGTCGAGCACACACACTTTCACAATTTCCGACGGATACCATTCATTCCTTGTTGAAGCAGAAGGTTATCTCGATTCGCTTGTTGAAGGGTATAATTTGATCGGCGATCAAATTGAAAATATTATTCTTGAACCAACATCATTACCAAAAGTAATCTTCACTATTAAAAACCAGTATGGTGATCCAATAGAAGGGGTTGGTGTTAACGTAAGCGGAGCTTCACTCGAATACACCAATAATCAAGGCATTGCAACTTTCTTCATAGCAGCCGGTACTTATCCTTATACAGTTGAGGTACCTCAGGTTGGCTACGAAACTCATACAGGTGGATCGGTAGTTGTAAATGCTACACCTGCAACTCAATACGTAAACGAAACGGTTACCGAGCAGCCAAAAATCACTTTCCTCATCTTAGATCCCAACGGAAATCCCTACCCCGGTTGGGTTGGAATTGACATATCCAATGGAGAGGACTACTTTTATACAGATGCATATGGTACAGCTGTATTTTACAACCTAGCCCCAGGCACTTGGACATACTCAACCCAAACAGAAGGACTGTTCCCTGAGCAAACAGGAACTGTTGAAGTAGTAAGTGAGGAAAGCCAAACTGTTACGATTACTTTAGAGGAATACCCATCGGAATACACAGTTACGATTAAAGTGATTGACCTTGAAAGCACGCCTATTGATGATGCAAAAGTTACTCTATTTGCCACATCGTTATACTCCTCTGTGCGTTATACTGGCGATGCTGACTACAACGAGGAAACTGGCGAGGCCACATTCCTTAATGTTCCGGCACTAGAAATTGGCAGTTACACCTTGTATATCGAAAAGAACGGGTATAATCCTATCGAAACGACCATAGATATAAATCGCTATGGTAATATCGTAGAGCCAGGACATATTCTTAACGAGATCATAATTGAACCTTTAGCCTTACCCTAAAAAGTAACACTATGAAAACAAAGGTTCTTAAGTATTTAATTGCAATTGGACTTATTATCTCAACTACTTGTGTGGGATTAACACAAGAATTGCAAGCAGTGGGCTCTGGTGGTGCATACCACCAGAGTACCACCAGCTCCATTAGCTGGAGCCTTGGCGAGGTGGTAACTCAAACCTTAAAGGCTGGCGACTATATAATAACTCAGGGGTTTCAGCAGAGTAAGCTTACGCTGACCTCAGTTTTTGAGAGGCCCGGATACATTAGCCTTGTGAATGCCTACCCAAACCCTACTAGCGATTTTATCTACCTAGATGTAGATGGTGAGGTTAAAGACCTTAGCTTTGCTGTGTACGACATGAATGGAAAGTTGCTAGCAAGCGGAAAGTTTGAAGAAAACCCAACGCGAGTTTCTTTTGCCAATTTTGGCTCAGGCATATACTTTGTAAGGATTACAAAGGGTAACCTTGAGGTGAATACTCTTAAGGTTGTGAAAAATTAGATTCTAGTTTATCTGCAAAAAAGGGGGGGGGGCGTTAACGTCTCCCCCCCCTTTTTTTGATTTTTATTCTGCTGCATCAGTTATATTCTTCCCAACTTTTCACAGCCAAGTCGTTGTATCCATATCTGCAAATGGCATATACAAATGCCGAGGCTAATCGGGCGTTAGTTATGAGTGGAATGTTAAAATCGATGGCGCTCCGCCTAATATGGTAATCGTTATACAGCTCGCCACTCGATAAGTTTTTGGGAATGTTTATCACCAGATCGATCTTTTTACTACTGATGTATTCCAAGGTGTTTGGAGAAATATTCTCATCGGGCCAATGGAGATGGGTGCAAGGGATTCCATTTTCTTCAAGAAAATGTTGAGTTCCCTTTGTTCCGTAAAGATTATAGCCCCGCTCGTGCAGCATCCTTGCGCTTTTTAACAGTTCGAGTTTATCGCGAGGTGTCCCCGTTGAGAGCAAAATATTCTTTTCGGGTATACGATAACCCACCGATAGCATGGCGTTAAGAATCGCTTCATAGTAATCGTCGCCAAGGCAGCCCACCTCGCCGGTTGAGGCCATCTCAACACCCAGCACGGGATCGGCTTTTTGCAAGCGGGTAAACGAGAACTGCGAAGCCTTTACGCCCACGTAATCCAATTCGAAAAGCGATTTTTCTGGTCTCTTTACATCTTCGCCTAGCATTATTCGAGTGGCAATTTCGATAAAATTGCATTTTAAAACCTTCGAGACAAAGGGGAAACTTCTCGAAGCGCGCAGATTGCACTCAATCACCTTAATATCGTTATCGCGAGCCAGAAACTGAATATTAAAAGGGCCACTGATGTTAAGCCCTTCGGCAATTTTTCGGGCAATCCGTTTTACCCTTCGGGTAGTTTCTATATACAACTTTTGAGGGGGGAACACAATGGTGGCATCGCCCGAGTGCACCCCGGCAAACTCAACGTGCTCCGATATGGCGTAAACAACAATCTCACCATCCTTTGCCACCGCATCAAACTCCAACTCCTTGGCGTTTTCAATAAATTCAGAAACTACAACCGGGTGCTGTTTCGACACGTTTGCAGCCATCTGCAGGAAATGCTCTAGCTCCTCGGAGTTCGAAACCACATTCATAGCCGCACCCGAGAGTACGTACGAAGGCCTTACCAGCACAGGAAAACCCACTTCGCGGGTAAAGGCGTGCACTTCGCTCATTGAGGTAAGTTCCATCCAGCGGGGCTGGTCAACGCCAATGGAATCGAGCAGCGACGAGAATTTGAACCTGTCCTCGGCCATATCAATCGATTGGGGCGTAGTGCCAAGTATTGGGACGTTAGCCTTTTGCAATCGCATAGCCAGATTGTTGGGGATTTGCCCGCCGGTGGATACAATAACTCCATGGGGCGTTTCCATCTCCACAATATCCATAACCCGCTCGTACGAAAGCTCATCGAAATACAGGGCATCACAAACATCGTAATCGGTGCTTACGGTTTCGGGGTTGTAGTTTATCATCACCGATCGGTAGCCTTTTTGCCGAATCGTTTCTACTGCGTTCACGCTACACCAATCGAACTCCACGCTGCTGCCAATACGGTAGGCTCCAGAACCCAGCACAATAACCGATCCTCGCTTATCTTTGCCAATTGAATCGTTAGTTGTACCGTGATAGGTAAGGTACAGGTAATTTGTTTGCGCCGGAAACTCAGCAGCAAGGGTGTCAATCTGTTTTACAACGGGGACAATTCCAACAGATTTTCTGTATTCACGAACTTTTAAGGAGTATGTTGTGGGGTCGATATTAGAGTTTGCGCTAAGTGCCCGAGCAATCTGAAAATCGGAGAAGCCTGCCTTTTTTGCATCGGCTATCAGGCTTGTTGGCGTACTTTCAATCTTGCTGTAAGATAAAAGGTTAGAGTGTGTGTCGGTAATGTTTTTTAGCTTGTAGATAAACCATCTGTCGATTTTGGTTAGTTCATGTATCTCGTCGACAGTAAAGTTATGCCTAAGGGCCATTGATATGGAAAAAATGCGCATATCGGTTGGATTGGTGAGCTGCTCCTCAATTTGTTTCCGGTTCTCAATATCCAGCTCTCTATTCTCGACAAAGCCGTGCATTCCCTGTCCAATCATCCTAAGCCCTTTTTGTATGGCCTCCTCAAAATTTCGACCAATAGCCATTACCTCGCCCACGCTTTTCATGCTGCTACCAATCTCTTTCGAAACGCCTTTGAACTTCTCTAAATCCCAGCGGGGGATTTTGCAAACCACGTAGTCTAGGGCGGGCTCAAAAAAAGCGGGCGTGGTTTGGGTAACCGAATTTTTAAGTTCGAACAAACCATATCCTAAAGCCAGCTTGGCGGCCACAAAGGCAAGTGGGTAGCCTGTTGCTTTCGATGCCAATGCGCTTGATCGCGAAAGGCGAGCGTTTACCTCAATTACCCGGTAGTTTTCCGAGTGAGGGTCTAGCGCGTACTGTACATTACACTCGCCCACCACGCCAATGTGGCGTACAATTTTAATGGCAATTTCGCGCAGCTTGTGGTACTCGCTATTCGATAGCGTTTGCGATGGGGCAACTACAATGCTCTCGCCGGTATGAATTCCCAGCGGATCGAAGTTCTCCATATTGCACACCGTGATGCAGTTGTTGTGGCAGTCGCGCACCACCTCATACTCCACCTCTTTCCAGCCCTTAAGCGATTTTTCTACTAGTATCTGTGGGGCGTAGGCAAAGGCTTTGGTTGCCATCTGTTGAAGTTGCTGCTCGTTATCGGCAAAACCGCTACCTTGTCCTCCAAGCGTGTAGGCAGCCCTAATTATTACAGGATAGCCCAGATTGGCTGCCGCTTTTTGGGCATCGGCCACAGTCTCAACCGCTAGGCTCTGAATGGTTTTAACGTCTATCTCATTAAGTTTCTGCACAAAAAGATCCCGATCCTCAGTATTCATAATGGCCTCAACTGGCGTCCCCAGCACCTCCACCTTATGTTTCTTTAGCACGCCCGATTTGAAAAGGCTAACGCCACAGTTAAGTGCAGTTTGGCCGCCAAAAGCCAGCAGAATTCCCTGAGGTTTCTCCTTTTCAATAACCTTTTCGACAAAGAGCGGGGTAACCGGAAGGAAGTAAATTTTATCGGCTACGCCCTCGGACGTTTGCACCGTGGCTATGTTTGGGTTAATAAGCACTGTGGTTATGCCCTCTTCCTTCAACGCTTTTAACGCTTGCGACCCAGAGTAGTCGAACTCGCCTGCCTCGCCAATTTTTAGCGCACCGGAACCTATAACCAGTACTTTCTTTATGTTGTTTTTCTTTTTCATAGCTGCGATTTCTTAATGAGTTCAACAAAATCATCGAAAAGGAAGTCGGTGTCGGTTGGCCCACTCGATGCTTCAGGGTGAAATTGGGTAGAGAATATGGGTTTTGACCTGTGCCTAATCCCTTCGTTGGTTTGGTCGTTCAGGTTTACAAACAATTCCTCCCAGTCGCTACCAAGGGTGCTGATATCGGTGGCAAAACCGTGATTCTGAGAGGTGATAAAGCACTGATTGCTATTGAGCATTCTAACGGGTTGGTTGTGACTGCGATGCCCATACTTTAGTTTATAGGTATCTCCACCAGCCGCAAGGGCTAATAGCTGGTTGCCTAGGCAAATCCCAAATATTGGTTTGTTATCATCAATTGCTTTAGCTAGGTTGCTAATGGTGGCAGTAAGCATTTTGGGGTTACCGGGACCGTTGGATATGAATAGCCCATCGTACTCCATCTTCAAAAAATTATGGTTCCAGGGTACTCGGATTACCGTAACATCTCGCTGAAGCAATCGGCGGATAATATTGGTTTTTACGCCACAATCTACCAGGACCACTTTGTACTGTCCGCTTCCGTAAGTTATAACCTCCTTAGTGCTTACCTGATCAACCAGATTAATGGAATCGGTATCATCAAATTCAACATCCTCGTCATTAAAAATAATTTTACCTGCCATCACGCCTTTTTCACGGATATATGAAGTTAGCGCTCGTGTATCGATTCCCGAAATGGCAGGTATTTTATTCTCCACTAGCCACTGCGAAAGGGTTTTCCACGAGTTCCAGTGGCTGGCTTCGGCTGAGTACTCAGATACGACCAGCGCTTTGGTGTGGATATTTTCCGATTCAAAGTACTTGAGGACATCGTGCTCGCGAATCATAGGGGGCACACCATAATTTCCGATAAGCGGATAGGTAAGTACAAGAATTTGCCCTCGGTATGAAGGGTCAGTAAGGCTCTCGGGGTATCCCGACATGGCAGTGTTGAAAACCACCTCGCCCGCTACGCTTTGGTTGAAACCAAACGACTGGCCAACGAAAGTTGTGCCATCCTGTAAAACGAGACGAATTGACTGCTTGGGATTGCCTGAGTGAAGGTTTGTTTGGCTGTTTTTCCCGGTCATTGTTGGAGTATTTAGTATCCCTTTCAACGCGAAAGGAATGGATTAACCGGGATTCAAAATTATATATAAATTAACTCACAAATTTCATTCTGAATAAAAAAATATCAACAAAGCAATTAAATTGCAAATCCGAAAAAAAGATCCAACGCAAAAAATCTACTGTTTTTCAAAGGGCATTGTTACCAATGAAATAAGAACATATAATAAAATCACTATCGAAAGTGAGGCTAAACCCAAGAGAACAATTGCTATAACCGTCAACACGATCAATAGCAGCTGCTTCCAAATCTTTTTTAGGACAAAACCCTTAATCTTTAACGAAAACATAGGGATTGGGGAGACTAATAGTGCAGACACTACCAAAGCCATAACAACAATAGTAGCAGGTGATTTGGTTACATATTGAAACCATTCGCTATAGGAACTGTTTAACCCAATTACAATTCCCACAATAAAGAGCGCATTGGCGGGGGTTGGCAGGCCAATGAAGGATGTTGTTTGTCGCGTATCGATATTGAACTTGGCCAATCGCAAAGCGGAGAAAACCGCTATTAAGAATGGAATGGTTAGTAGTACCTGTCCGCCGGTAAACCCGCCACTAGCGCTAGTGCCCAAAGCATCTTTTAAAAGATGATATACAATTATTGATGGCGCCACGCCAAAGCTAACCAAATCGGACAGCGAGTCGAGCTCCTTGCCTAAAGGTGAGTATGCCTTGAGCAGGCGAGCTGAGAAACCATCGAGAAAATCGAAAATTGCAGCGATGATAATAAGGTATGCAGCTAGCACTAAATTACCCTCAAATGCTGAAACAATGGATAGGCAGCCCATAAACAGATTGGCAAGGGTAATTGTATTGGGTATATGTTTAACAGGGTTTGGCAAATTCATATCAAAAAGATTTTAATGCAATATTACCTACAAAAGTAAGTTATTTGCATAAAACTGAAAGGCAAAAGGATTTTTTAAAAAAGGTTGTAAGTTTACAGCTGTTTTACGTGTGCAATAATGAACCGATTACTAATAGTTATCCTTTTTAGCACCACAAGCTTTGGCCTGCTTGCCCAAACAGCCAAGTACAGCAACGATTTTTTAAATATCGGCGTTGGAGCAAAATGGCTAGCTATGGGCAACACGGGTGTGGCCACCAGCTCCGATGTGGAGGCAGCCTACTGGAACCCCGCAGGTCTCACTGGAATGAGAAGCGTATACGAGCTGGGCGCCATGCACGCCAGCTACTTTGCCGGCATGGCCAGCTACAACCACATGGGCTTTGCCCATAAACCCGACACGCTATCGGCGTTGGCCTTCACCGCCATTCGCTTTGGGGTTGACGATATACCCAACACCACCGACCTAATTGATTCCGATGGTAACTTCAGCTACGACAGGCTAAAGCTATTCTCCGTGGCCGATTACGCCTTTCTCCTCTCCTACGCCCGCAGGCTACCCATCGAGGGGCTTACCGTTGGCGGCAACGCCAAAATCATCTATCGCAATGTGGGCAAGTTTGCCATTGCCTGGGGATTTGGTATTGATGTGGCTGCCCAGTACCAACGCAACGGGTGGCAGTTCGGAGCTAACTTTAGGGATGTGAGCACAACCATTAACATTTGGAGTTTCAATTCCGATGAGCTGGAGATAACCATTGGCGATAGCACCTTTAATCGTGCCCCCGACAACAATTTCGAGATTACGCTACCGCAGCTAACGCTAGGCGTTGCCCGCACATTTGGTATTACCGATAACATTAATTTAACGGCAGAATTCAACGGTGTGTTTTTCTTCGATGGGCAGCGCAACTCTCCACTAAGCACATCGTTTGCCAGCATTGAACCACGCGTAGGCATTGAGGTTGGATATATAGATATGATATTCGTTAGAGCTGGAGTAAACAATCTGCAACGGGTAACCGAGTTCGACGATAAAACTGCCCTAATAGTACAGCCCAATCTAGGGCTTGGCATCCGATTTAAAGGGATATCGCTGGATTATGCCCTTACCAACGTGGGCAGCATTGGGTTCTCTCGCTACTCAAATATCTTTAGCCTGAAATGGGAATTCAGTAGGATTGGGAGGCAATAGCTTTCTTATACTCCTCAAACTTATCCAGCATAGCTCTTACCACCTCATATTCGGTTGAATTCTCTAAAAACCTATTGGAGAAATTACAAAACACCAAAAATTCAATAGCCCGCGTCCCTTTTAAGCCAGTTAGTCGTTCTATTCCTTCTGCCGAGACAATCTCGTAAATAGGCTTCATCTTTTGCTCTCTCTTCTCCTTTCGGTTTATCTTTTTTCGCTGCTTCGAGTACCAATCCTCTCCAAAAGAAAAAGTTTTACTCGCAATTTTTAGGTACGGAACCTCATAGGGGCTTTGCTCGGGCATAATGAGCGAGTCGGTATCCACATCATTAATTACTTGGGTGAGCTTTTCTGTTCGTTGCTCCACTTCGGTTAAAGGAATTTCGCGAGTTGTCACATCCTTAATAAAGTTGTAGTACGATCTGTGGCGAACTATAAATACCGAGTCAATGGCATACGATTCGGGCTGTAGGTAAACGATTTGGGCTTCACCGTCAACTTCAATATGCTCAACACATTTAAAATTTAATCGTCGGTATCCAACGGCCGAAATAACTAGCGTATCTGCTCGCCCAATTGAAACTCTAAAAAATCCTTTCTCGTTGCATATTGTCCCCTGCCTTTTAGCTAGCAACATAATATGGGCGTGGGCAACGGGTAGATGAGTAACCGAGTCCAAGAGCTGAAAAGTTTTCCATCTCTCCTTCTCTCCGTTATGCTGTGAGAATGCATAACTTGCCAAAAGCAATAGAACTATTAAATGTGCTGATTTCAACTTTTTTAATCAAACTTAAAGATTTAACCAGTTAACACAACCGCCCATTAACTCTTGTTAACCAACCCATTATAATCAAAGCACTTTTTAGCTATTACTCCTTAAATAATCCGCAAGTTTCTTTGAAACATTTTCACTTTTTATATGTTGATAGTATAATTATTGTATTTATCTTTGTGTTATAAAAACACATTTTGCAATGAGTAGCATTAAGACCAAGTACATACAAAAGGCGATACAAATCTTCAAGCAGGAAGGGTTAAAGCTTTCGCTCGACGACCTGGCAGTTAAAATGTCGATATCAAAAAAAACCCTGTACAACCACTTTGGATCAAAGGAGGATCTGCACTCGGCCTGTATGCGAAGTATGTTTTCGGAGTTAAACCAAAAGATGGATGTGCTGACCGACCCGACAAAGAATGCAATTGAGTGTTTACGCGAGGGATTTAAAGGGCTAAAGGCAGTTTTCATCCAACTTTCGCCGCTTTTTATTCACGATATGCAACGGCTTTACCCCGATATGGTATACTCAAGCCACGCCTCCGATATCGATTTCTTTAAGCAAAGAATGATGGCAAACATTGAGAAAGGAGTTGGTGAAGGTATTTACAATAAGCAGCTCGATGTTTCATTTATTAGCCAGTACATAAGCCATTCGGTATTCGGATTTTACTTCCACTCTGTACTTAGCAACAACAATTTTTCAACCTCAAACTATTTCGAAACCGTCCTTGAGTATCATCTCAAGGGGCTGGTCACCGAAAAGGGACGATTACTTCTGTAACCAAAAACCATCCATATAATGCGAACCAAAATAGTTATCATACTTTCCCTGAGCATACTCGCCATACTGCGAGTTGAGGCTCAGGAAATATTCAACCTGCAAAGGTGTATCGACTACGCGCTGGAGAACAACAGTAACCTTAAGAAGTCGAAGCTTGAACTGGAAAAAAACTTTGAGTCGCGCCGAGAGATTATGGGGAGCCTGCTGCCACAAATAAGTGGTTCGGGTAGCTTAAACTACAATCTAAAAAAAGCTCAGTTTGTAATGCCCAACTTTGTGAACGAAATGCTGCCCCCCAATATGCAGGATCCCAACGCTGCTAAATATATGACCATTGAGATGGGCACCAACTATTCGGCCGGAGTTGGCGCAACGCTAAACCAGCAAATACTCAACTTCACGCTTTATAACACGCTGGAGATTGCCAAAACTGCCGAAAGGATGGCAGCGCTTGGCGTTGAGTCGAAGGAAGAGGAGGTAATTGCCCAAACGGCCAATATTTACTATGCAGTGCAATCAACAGTCTATGCCGCCGAACAGTTTGGGGAGAGCATCAGGCTAATCGACAAGATGCTTGTAACCATGGAATCGAACTACCAGAATGGGCTGGTAAAAAAGGTTGATCTAGACAGATTAAAGGTAAACCGTGTAAACCTGTCGACCCAGCAGAGCGCAATCGAAAATGCTATTGATATCCAAAAAAACCTACTTAAGATGCAAATGGGAATGGATATGAACCAACCCATTGAGATTGAAAAAATAAACTTAGCTGTTTTTGAGCAAAAGGTCGAAGCGCCAAAATTGAATGGTTTTGAACTATCACAGCTTATCCCTTTTCAGCTAATCCAGCAACAGTATAAAATTGGCCAGCTGCAGGTAAAATCAGCTAAAAGCGAACTGCTACCTTCGCTAATGCTTGGCGTAAATTACCAGTATAACCTGCTTGGCGACAAGCTGTTTGGAAGCGACGACAGCTACTCCTACCCATCGTCGATAATCGGGTTAAACCTGCGGATTCCTATCTTCTCGGGAATGTCCAAGAATGCCAAGCTAAAAGGAGCGCAAATTGAGCTCATGAAGCTTAAGGAGGATGAGCAATCTCTTAGCCAATCGCTCACCATGGCCTACCAAAATGCACTGCTCAAGCTAAGCGATAGCAGGCAAACCATCGATGCACAACGTCAAAATATGGAACTGGCTGCTGAGGTTTTCCGAATTACCGAGGAGAATTACCAACAGGGATTGGCCTCAATGTCCGATGTACTCAACGCCAACTCGTCCCTTATCCAATCGCAAATTAGCTACGCCGATGCCCTCAGCAAGTATATGGCCGCATACATCGAGCTACGAAAGGCAAACGGAACAATCAAAGAACTTGTTAAATAGCAAAAAACAACTACCAAATATGAAAAGAGCGATTAACATACTCGTGATTCTGGCCATACTTACCGCCATAATCCTTGTTCTTAGGATGAACAAAAGAACAAACCAGCAGAAAACCGAGTTGGCCTCGGTGGTATCAACCGCTGTACCTGTGCAAATAGATGTGGTTGCTGAGGAAACATTCACCACCGAATTTTCATCAAACGGAACGCTTGAACCCATAAAGGAGTTAGCCTACGTTTCGGATGTTTCGGGCAGAATTGTAAGTATTATAGTGGATAAAGGCGACTGGGTGCAGAAGGGGCAAACCCTTATCAATGTCGATGATGAGATGCTCCGAGCCGATTACCTAGCCAGCGAGGCCTCGTACAAGGCCCTAAAAACCGACTACGAACGATTCGAAAGGGCCAAGGAGAGCGGAGGGGTTACCGCCCAGCAGCTCGACAATATTCGCACCCAGTTTATTGCAGCCGAGAGCCGCTACCTCACCAGCAAGCGTCGGCTTGCCGATGCCACCATAAAATCGCCAATTGGGGGTTACATAAACGAGCGGTACGTTGAGGTGGGCGCATACCTAAATCCAGGCGCTAGGCTTTTCGATATTGTTGACGATTCGAAGCTTAAGCTACGGTGCAATGTTACCGAGTCGCAAGTGCTCCGAATTAGCAAGGGGCAGGAGGCTATTGTGAAAAGCAATGCATTCCCCAACCAATCATTCGAAGGTAGAATATCCTTTGTAGGGAAAAACTCGGGCGGAGGACTAAGCTACCCCATCGAAATCATCATCAAAAATAAGGGTGAACTACTGGCAGGGATGTACGTTACGGCCCATTTCGAGTCGAACACCCAACGCCAAGGTATACTTATCACCCGAAATGCTGTGAGCGGCAGCGTAAAATCGGCCAGCGTATTTGTTGTAAACAAAGGCATTGCACAGCATCGCGATGTAACCATTGGCGAAATGGTTGGATCTAGAGTTGAGGTAACTCAAGGTCTACAGGCAGGCGATAGCATTGTGGTGGCTGGACTTATCAATGTGGCCAATGGTGTAAAAGTGATCAACAGAAAATAGCCAGAGCGATGAAAATATCCGAAATATCCATAAAACGGCCAATATACGTAATTGTACTGTTTGCCGTGCTCACCATCCTCGGCTACTTGGGTTTTCGCAACCTAAGCGCCGAGCTGATGCCCAAATTCACCCCCCCTATGATTAATGTGCAGGTTGTGTACCCCGGCGCATCGCCTCTTGAGGTGGAGAATTCGCTAACGAGAAAACTTGAGGATGCCCTCTCTAGCATGGAGGGGATTGACCAAATACAGTCGTACTCCTTTGAGGGAATGTCGATGCTATTCGTGCTCTTCAACTACGGCACCGATATCGACAAGTCCATAACCAGCGCGCAGAACCTTATTGCATCAAAAACAATGGAGCTTCCCCGCGATATCCTGTCGCCCACCATCAACAAGGTAACTGTCGATGACAAACCCATTATTTCCATAGCGGCCACCTCGAATCTAGAGGCCACGGCCTTTTACGATTTGATGGACAAGCGAATTCTCCCCGATATCAACAGCATAAAGGGAGTAGCAAAGGTAAGCCTGCTTGGCGAACAGGCTCGCGAAATACAGGTTAACCTCGATATGGATAAGATGCGGGCGCTTGGCATCACTCCAATTCAAATTCAGGGACTACTCAGAGCCTCAAACCTCGATTTTCCAACGGGGAGTTTACGGGGTGCTGAAACCTCTACCATTGTGCGCTTATCGGGGAAACTCGAAAGCATTGAGCAGATTCGAAATCTGGTTATTACAACCCTGCCAACGGGCAGCCAGATTAGGCTTGAAGATGTTGCCGAAGTATCCGACGCCATAAAGGATGCCACCACGCTTGCCCGTGTTAACGGCGAGGAGGCTGTGCTTGTAAACATTCTGAAACAGGGCGATGCCAATGCCATTGAGGTGAGCGATATGGTTCGCAAGCGCATTGCTGAACTCGAAGCCGAGTTTGCCGATGAGAATCTGAAAATGGACATTGCACAGGACTCAACCGACTACACGCGTCAATCCATCAACTCGGTGCTAACCGACCTGCTATTGATTATCCTGCTAGTTACGCTTGTAATGCTGTTCTTCCTGCACAGCTTCCGCAATGCGCTAATTGTTATGACCGTGGTACCCGTTTCGCTTATTGCCACATTTATTGGGATGCAGATATTAGGTTTCACTCTGAACTTGATGTCGTTGCTGGGTCTTTCGTTGGTAATTGGGGTTCTGGTTGACGATGCCATTGTGGTAATCGAAAACGTGTATCGACATATCGAAATGGGTAAAAACCGCATTCGCGCCTCGTACGATGCCATGAAGGAGATTGGGTTTGTTGTGATATCCACAACAGTTGTGCTGGTAGTGGTTTTCCTACCTGTTGCCCTAACCGACACATTGGTATCGGATATCCTACGCCAATTTTCACTTGTAATTGTAATCGCCACAATCATTAGTACCTTGGCAGCGCTCACGCTAACTCCAATGCTAACCTCGCGGTTTGCAAAGGCCGATAAAATTTCAGGCAAAGGTTTTTTTAGAAACATTTTGACTGGTTTCGAGCAGCTAATCGAAGGGTTTAGCCTATGGATTTCGAAAATTCTATCGTGGTCTTTATCGCACAAACGATGGGTTGGGCTAATTGTAACCTCCATTGCCATTGCTATATTCTCGCTTTTCCCATTAGGATACATTGGATTTGAGTTCCTGCCAAATGTCCACAGAGGTGAGTTTATGGTACAACTCGAAATGCCCAAGGACATATCCATTGAGGAATCAAACGCACTTGTTCGCAGGGCCGAGGATTGGATGCGCTCGCAACCCATTGTCGCAAATGTAATTACCACCATTGGCGCCACAAGCGACAATACGCAGAGCACCCGAGGCACGGCGTACCTCGCCGAGATGAACGTTGAACTGGTTGCCCGCGATAAGCGGAGTATGGAAACCAGCCAGTACATCACCTTTATAAAGCAACCACTTTCCGATTATCTGATGGATGCCAAGATAAAAATCTTTAACGTTGCCCTAACCGGCGAGGCATCGAGAGCTGCCGTGGAGTACGTTATAAGCGGCACCAACACCGACACGCTGATGATTTTTGCTGAGCAAGCCCTTGAGATTATGCGAAGCATACCGGGTACTATGCAACAGGAGCTGTCGGTGGAAAGCGGAACACCCGAAATATCGGTGGTGGTAAATCGCGATAAGATGTCGGCGCTTGGCCTAACCATGGATAATGTTGGGCTTACGATGCAAACCGTTTTTCAGGGGAACAATACGCTGAAGTACACGGAGAATAACTACGAGTACGATATAAACATACGAGCCGACAGAACCCATCGCCAGCAAACAACTGATGTGCAAAACCTAACCTTTGTAAATAATCGGGGGGCATCAATTCGACTCGACCAGTTTGCAGATATCAACCTAAGCACAGGCCCTAATAAATTGGAGCGATATAACCGCAACAGCTCAGTAACCATTCGGTCGCAGGTTCTTGGCACAACATCGGGTACTGTATCAACCCAGTTTTTAAATGAGATTAACACTATGGGTATGCCCAGAGGAGTAAAAATTGAGGCTACTGGCGATTTAAAATCAATGGCCGACTCCATGAGCGTTTTAACGGCTGCCCTGCTGCTATCTATTGCCCTAATTTACCTTACAATGGTTGTGCTTTACAACGATTGGACCGACCCGTTGGTTGTAATGTTCTCCATCCCACTTTCTATTCTGGGTGCTATACTAGCCCTGGCGCTTACCAATACTCCCCTCAGTATCTATGGTATGCTTGGCTTGGTAATGCTTATTGGCCTTGTGGCCAAAAATGCCATTCTTTTGGTCGATTTCGCCAACGAGGCCATTGCACAAGGAAAATCGGCCGACGAAGCCTTGTTAGGTGCCGTGAAAATTCGCACACGACCAATCCTTATGACAGCCATTTCAACCATTGTTGGGATGCTACCCGTTGCCCTCTCAACAGGTTCCGGGGCCGAACTTCGCAACGGTATGGCTTGGGAAATTATTGGAGGTATGGCGCTATCGACCCTACTTACGCTTATTGTGGTTCCGGTGGTTTTCAGAATATTCCACTCACGCAAAAGCAAAACAGCAAAACTCGATGTTGAGCGATTGATGTATGAGAGCATTGATTAACCTCATCAAAACAACAAAAAGATAAGGCCAACCCAATGGCCTTATTTTTTTGCTATTCATCTACTTACAAAAGCAACATATCCGTTCGCATTGTATTGTTGATAAAAAAGCATCCAAAAAAATCAATTGAAGAGACTAAATGCCAAACCATTTTTTTCCAAGATGTTAAGCCACCCAAACCCCTCCTACCCTGTTCATTTCCTGTTGATAAAGAATTTTCAGAAAGGCAATTTTTATTCCTATTTTTGTGGGTTAATTAGGAGATAGTAGCATATGATGGACGGAACGTATTCGGAAGATAGTATTAGAACGCTGGAGTGGAATGAGCACATCCGCCTGCGCCCTGGTATGTATGTGGGTAAGCTGGGCGATGGCACTCAGCCCGACGATGGTATTTACGTGCTTCTCAAGGAGGTATTCGACAACTCCGTGGATGAGTATATGATGGGCAATGGAAGAACCATTGAGCTAAACATATCGGATCATAAAGTATCGGTTCGCGACTACGGACGTGGGATTCCCCTTGGCAAGCTGGTTGATGTGTCATCAAAAATGAACACAGGGGCCAAGTACGACTCCAAGGTTTTCAAAAAATCGGTTGGACTAAATGGAGTTGGTATAAAGGCGGTTAACGCCCTTTCAACCAATTTCCGCATACAGAGTTTCCGCGAGGGCAAATCGAAACTGGTGGAATATAGTTGCGGAAGGATAGTAAACGAGCAGGATTTCGACAACTCAAACGACAGGAATGGAACGTACGTTGAATTCCTTCCCGATGAGACGCTGTTTGGAGAATTCAACTTCCAAAACGAGTACATCGAGACCATGGTGCGAAACTATTCGTACCTGAACACGGGACTTACCATAAAATTCAACGGGGTTCCTTTTGTCTCAAAGAATGGTTTGCTCGACCTGCTCAACGAGCAACTTTCGGGTAAGGAGCTTTACCCTCCTATCCATTTAAAAGGGCCCGACATTGAGCTAGCCATTACCCACGGTGTTGGCTATGGCGAGGACTACTACGCATTTGTAAACGGGCAGCACACCACCCAGGGTGGAACCCACCTTGCTGCTTTCCGTGAGGCCTTTGTGAAAACCATTCGCGAATTTTACCGAAAAGATTTTGATGCCTCCGACATTCGCACATCAATAATTGCAGCCATTAGCATTAGGGTTGAGGAGCCCGTATTCGAGAGTCAAACCAAAACCAAACTGGGCAGCCGCGACATGGGGCCCAAAGGCCCATCGGTACGTCAGTTCATTAGCGACTTTGTAAAGACCTCGCTCGACAACTACCTACATAAAAACTCCGAGGTTGCAGATGCTATCCTTAAAAAGATTCTGGAATCGGAAAAGGAGCGCAAAGCAATTTCAGGCATTCAAAAACTGGCACGCGAGCGTGCCAAGAAAGCCAACCTGCACAACCGCAAGCTGCGCGATTGCCGTATCCACTATGGCGACAAGGATGAGCGCAACGTGAACACTATGCTGTTCATAACCGAGGGCGACTCGGCCAGTGGTTCAATAACCAAAAGTCGCGATGTGAACACCCAAGGAGTATTCTCACTTAGAGGAAAACCCTTAAACAGCTACGGCCTCACCAAAAAGGTGGTGTACGAAAACGAGGAGTTTAACCTGCTTCAGGCAGCGCTTAACATTGAGGAGGATATCGAGAACATCCGCTATAACAAGGTGGTTATTGCCACCGATGCCGATGTGGACGGGATGCATATTCGCCTGCTGCTCATCACGTTCTTCTTGCAATTCTTCCCCGACCTTATCCGTCAGGAGCATCTATTCATACTACAAACTCCCCTATTTAGGGTTAGAAACAAAAAAACCACAAAGTACTGCTACAGCATAAACGAAAAAGACAAGGCCCTAAAGGAGTTGGGTAGCACTGCTGAGATCACCCGCTTTAAGGGGTTGGGAGAAATATCGCCCGACGAGTTTGTAAACTTCATTGGAGAGGATATCCGGCTCGACCCTGTTCGAATATCCTCACAGGATCAAATATCCGATCTACTCTCGTTCTACATGGGTAAAAACACACCCGAAAGGCAAGAGTTTATAATCGAAAACCTTAAGATTGAGGGCGACCTACTGGA
>DDWD01000026.1 GCA_002345825.1 Bacteroidales bacterium UBA2295 | reverse complement strand
ATTTTAAGTATTCTGCTAATGATTCAAAAGCAACTATTAGAAGTTCCAATCCTCTATTTAAGCGCATATATCATTAGAGAAAAAGACGAATACTATGAACTTTTAAAAAATGTAACAGCCCTCAAAAGATGGAGTTCATGGATAATTTATATTTTAAGAGCCGTTGAGGAAACATCAAAATATACAATTAGTAAGATAGAAGAAATTGACAGGTTGTTTTCAAAAACTACAGAATTAGTTAATGAAAAGTACCCATCAATAAGAAAAGAGTTTATTGAGAAACTTTTTGAGCAGCCTTACATAAGCCCTAAAAAATTGTTAGATAAGAATGTTAAAAGCTTGAATACAGCTAAGAAATACCTTAAACAACTTGAAGAAATAGGTATTCTAATTCCTGAAAAAATTGGCAAGGAGATAGTTTATTTAAATATTGATCTTTACAACACTTTGGCTGAATTGTAAAACAAAACAGAAATAATGTAGATATAGAAACTATATCGCCTTTCTGGTAGTTTTGTAGCGGAGCCCAATGAGTCGTCTAAATCTTCTACACTTTATCATTCCTAACCGTTTTAACCTAGCACTTTTCTTATCTTTGTAAATAAATACCGATTATTTATGCGATTGCTTTTGCTGATTTTTGTAGTTAGCACCTTGCTGCTCGGTTGTAATTCTAAAAAACCTACAGCAGACAATAGCCAAATTTTCCGCTACAACGAGAGCAAGGGCATTACCTCACTCGATCCTGCTTTTGCACGTAGTTTGCCCCTTATATGGCCTGTGCATCAGCTTTACAACGGTCTTGTACAACTTTCCGATTCGCTTACCGTGGAGCCTTGCATTGCCAAATCATGGACAGTAAGCAGCGATGGGCTGCAGTATGTTTTTCATCTACGAACAGATGTGTTTTTTCACAATTCGCCAGTTTTTCCCGAGGGGAAAGGTAGGAGGGTAGTAGCAAAAGATTTTATTTACAGCTTTGGGCGAATCATCGATCCCAAGGTTGCATCGCCCGGAGCTTGGATTTTTTCTGTTCTAGATACGAAACATCCTGAAGCAGAGAATGGGCTGATTGCCAAGAACGACTCCACCCTGGTTATACATCTTAACAAAGCGTTTCCTGCTTTTCTTGGTCTGCTCTCTATGCCCTACGCTTATGTAGTTCCCTATGAGGCAATTGACCATTATGGTCAAGATTTTCGAAATAATCCCGTGGGTACAGGTCCTTTCTACTTTAAGTATTGGAGAGAGGGCGAAAAGTTGGTTTTTCGTAAAAATCATAACTACTTCGAAGTTGATGAGAAGGGTGAAAGGTTACCATACCTTGAGGCTGTTAACATATCCTTTATCACCGATAAGCAGTCAGAGTTTTTGGAATTTCTTTTAGGCAATCTCGATTATCTTTCGGGAATTCATACCACTTCTAAGGATGAGTTGCTAACTCGGGCAGGTAACCTTAACCCGAATTACGCCGATAGGGTAAAAATGCTAACCGGACCATATCTTAATACCGAATACTTAGGTATTTTGATTGATAGTACTTTAGATATGGTGAGAAGCCATCCGCTAAGTAAGTTAGAGATTCGTAAAGCGCTAGCATATGGTTTCGACCGCGACAGGATGATTACCTACCTGCGTAGCAATATGGGGTATCCTGCCCACAATGGCTTTGTGCCCTTTGGTATGCCTGGCTTTTCGCAAAAGGTAAAAGGCTATAGATACAACCCAGAGCTTGCTCGCCATTATTTGGCTAAGGCTGGTTACCCTAATGGTGTTGGCTTAGAGCCAATTACTCTTTGCACAACAAGCGATTATCTAGATATTGCTGAGTTTATTCAACATCAGCTGGCAGAAATTGGGGTTGTGATAAAAGTTGAGGTTCTTCCCGGAGCCGCTTACCGCGATATGATGGCCAACTCCAAGCTGATGCTTTTCAGAGGCAGCTGGGTAGCCGATTATGCCGACCCCGAGAACTATTTGTCGCTCTTTACATCTGATAATTTTAGCCCTCAGGGCCCAAATTACACTCACTTTAGCAGCGGTAAGTTCGATGAACTATACAACAAGGCGTTAACCGTTTCATTGGATAACGATCGATACATTATGTATAATCAGATGGATTCGTTGGTAATGGCCAATGTACCAGTAATACCGCTTTTTTACGATAAGGTTGTTCGTTTTGTAAACCCTCAGGTTGATGGAATGACAACTAATCCTATGAATCTACTTAACCTGAAACGGGTAAAGAAAAAATCGCTAAAATGATACTAATTGCCGATAGTGGATCGACCAAAACGCATTGGAAACTTTTAATGCCCGAGGGAACTGAGCAGGATTTTTTTAGCCAAGGGCTAAATCCATTCCATCATAGCAAGAACTTTTCACAGGTATTAAATGATAGTATCCCCAAAGAAATTGATAGGGCTAGTGTTGCAAGTGTATTCTTTTATGGGGCAGGCTGCGCTAATGAAAAAATGCAGGGCTATGTGAGGAATAACCTTAGGGGCTTATTCGAAAGTTCAGCCATTGAGGTGAATAGCGATTTATTGGGTGCGGCTCGCTCCCTGTTTGGCCGTGATATAGGGATTGTATTAATTCTGGGGACTGGATCCAATGTGGGGTTTTATAACGGGCAAGAGGTGGTTCGGCACACCCCATCGTTGGGCTATATTTTAGGCGACGAGGGGAGTGGAGCGCATTTGGGAAGAGAACTAGTTAGGCGTTGGATGTACAAAGAATTTTCTGATGACTTGAACAAGGAATTAGCAGACCTTTGCCATATGGGTATTGATGATATTCTTGAGAATGTTTATAACTCAGATAGCCCAGCAGCATTCCTTGCCAGCTATACAAATACCATAGCACGACTCATTAGTAATAATGAAATTACCCAGCTTGTTGAGGGCTGTTTTGAACAATTGGTTATAAGACATCTTTTAAAATACCCGAACCTAACAAGTATGCCCCTTGGTGTTGTAGGATCTGTGGGTGTTGTTTTTAGTCAGCAGCTAGGTTCTGTTCTTGGCCGTTATGGTGCCAAGTTGGCTATCGCTCGGCAGTATCCAATGGAAGGGTTAGTTCAGTTCCATAAGGGGGCTTAAAGTGATCCTAATTGGATATTACTTCTCTCGGTTAAACTTTCAATCAGCGTTGTACATTCCCTTGCCCGTTCTGCCTCGCCTATGCTAATTAGTATCTTGGAGAGGCTATATAGCAATTTGGCTTCATAAATTGTATAACCGGCAATATTGCTAATCTCGATTGCTTTTCTGAAATAATCGTATGATTTTTCGATATGACCACTTGTAAAGCTGTACATAGCCAACAATGAATGCCCCATAATTAATGTTTGATACCTTATCCATGCTGGAATATCATCCATATACTGTTTTAGCTCTTGTATTTTCTTATCATCAAAAATTTTCTCAATATGCCATCGTGCTAATTCAAAATAGATTGATAGTGCCTTTTCTTCGGGCATCATTATTTCGCAACTTTTGTTGTTCAGCAATGGTAGCAACCTGTTGTAAATTTCTAAGTACTGTTTGGTACTTATGAGCCCAACCATAAGTCCAAGTTCAAAGTTGTAGCAATCAATAGCTTTCCATTTATCTTTTTGGCCTACTGTGTAATCGTTTATTAAGCAGTGTGTTGTGTCGTAATTGCATGGTTTGTTTATATACAGAACAAAAAATTTGCATGAAAACCATAGGCCCGAGATTATGGGTGGGACATGGTCAATGGGTTTTTCGTTTGGGAAATCGATGGCAAATTGGTCTACCCAGGTAAAATCAAGCGCATATGCGCTTGAGGCGTAAAGTAATGTTTTTCCAATTTGAGTATCCTTTTCAGAAGTCGCGTTTTGGATATAGTTGAAATACAGCAATCGGGAACTATTGGCAATGGTGTTTAGGTCGATGTGTTTTTCGAATAGTAACTTTCGTGCACGTGTATTGCATGAGTAGTAAGGTATGAGCTCTCTGCGCATAAAATCATCCTTAGCCAACGTGTAGTGAATGTTAGGGAATTCGAAAACATTTTCGAGGGTTTTTTCATCTAGTTCGAAGAATGGTTTTAGCGCATCAACATATTTTCGCTTGTATGCTAACTCAAACATTAGGTTCAGC
The DNA here is from genome assembly GCA_002345825.1 of Bacteroidales bacterium UBA2295. GTDB lineage: Bacteria > Bacteroidota > Bacteroidia > Bacteroidales > Tenuifilaceae > Perlabentimonas. The sequence goes on along the minus strand of DDWD01000026.1, from coordinate 2,566 downwards.
AGATGAGGCAATATTTTTGTACCGGCATACTGTTTCTCTACTTTAGCAAAAAGTTCGCAAGTTAGCCCTTGGTTTTTTTCTATCAACTTGTGCATTAATAGCATCCGGAAGATTACCCGTTGGCTAATTTTTATGAAGGTAGTGTGAAGTCCGAATTCATTCTGTATTACTTCCTCGGTGATAATCCCAAACGATAGTAGCTGATTATATGCTGCTGCGTAGTTCCCTGCTGATTTGAGATGGATTGGGAATAAATTTTTTACATCATTCTTTTTTACTTGCCTTGAGCCACAACCGTTTTGTGATAGTTCCACTATAGCATATAGTATATCGGTTTTCTCATCGGCAAGTGGGCTGTGGAAGATCTGTTTCTTAAGGAACTCAGTTATCAGATCAATTCTATCGGTTACTAGGTGTATACTTGTGGGGGTGTAGGTATCAATAAAAAGTTGAAGGTAATATGGGTACGAGAGTATCTGGAGCAGATCGTATGGGATCTCTTCAATAATCAGTCTAGGAAGGTTACCCGAATTCAGGGTTAAGTCAATTATGGTTTGAATTTCTTTGTCGTTAAGTAAGGGCATATTTGAGCCCTGGGGCGATATATTATCCAAATCTGCCAGAAACCACTGATGTAAAGAGTTCGCCAAATTGGCAAACTGAACCCAAGATGAGTATCGCGAAGAGACGATAAGCTTAAACCATTGGCCCGATAGGCTGGTGGTTAAGTTCTGTACGGCATTAAATATTCGCTCGGTTTTTGCAATGTTTGTTTCAATTTCATCCAGGGCATCTATTACTAAAATAAACTTGCCGGGTGATAGCTTGGGGTTGGTATTCAGCGTTTCAAATAGTCCTGAATCGGCTATGTCCAGCTGGGTTAAGATCCAATCGTCAAGATGGATATCTTTGCCAACCCAGCTTTCTAGGTGCTTGGCTGGTATTAGCAGAACAATGTGACTCTCGTTTCGAGTATTCGACACAAACTCTTCGTACCATTTAATAAGTAGCGTAGTTTTGCCATACCCTCCAGGACCAATGAATGGGGTTGCAGCAAACTCAGAGTTCAGAAATGTTTCGAGTCTTTCATTGGCAAACTCTCGGGCAATAGTATATGAAGTCCCTAGCGGATTCTCAGACTTTAGGGATTTGCAATTCTTGCTACTTAGTTGGTTTGCTGCCGATTGGGCTTTGAGCCAAAGGTCAAAAACAGGTTCAGATGAGCTTTGTGCGCTGTTTTTATCCCTAAAGTCATCCCAGCCTTTGTAACCACAAAAAATTGATAGGATGTCAAGCGTGGCACGCGATGGATTAGAATTCGTAGAGAGGAAACCATAAAAGCGCCTTAGGGTAGATGGGCTAAGTACCTGTGTAGTGTGTTCAAATACCTTGTCTGACAAATACTTGCAGTCCTTTTGATATGCTATTCTACGGCCAAACTTTGCCTCTACTGTTTCTTTAAGCCTTTGTATCATAATTGTGGCATATTGCCAATTAGAAATCGTTAAACTTGCTGTATATCTGTATGTTTATGGCTATTTGTTCTTTTGAAATCCGCTTCCCCTTCCATCATGTAAAAAATGACAATTTTGACAATTTGTAACCTCTATCGTTTGCGGTAGTTTTGTTGCTGTAATATATGAATATCTGATCGTGCTTTAAAGATAGTTTTTTTTAATCAAAAACCATTGTGCACATCTTTTACGAACTCATATAGATAAAAAATTAGTGTTATGAAAAGAGTAGAGACTTTTTTTAAATCAAATTTCATCAATCGCATTACGGTTGATGTTGGAGTATTTGTAGTGTTCTTTGTGGTAACTATGCTGTTTGTACTTACCATTGTTCGCTCTTTTTAATTCAATTTGCTTTACCACTTTAACCACAACCTAAAACTCTACCCATATGCTTAGCAATGTTTGGACATCATGCCACGCTTCGGTTTGCCAATTAAATTTTTTAAACGAGAGGGGAGTTTGTATCGATTCATTGACGGGATTTAAAGTAAAAAATTTTCTTGTTACCACACAGCATGCCTTTTGCATCGAGAAGGCCCACAAAGTACAAATTACATTTGTTGATACCGATGCCAATACGGTAACAGCATCCATGAAAATTCCCTATGCCGAGTTCACCAAAGAACTTCGCATTGGAGTGCTTGACAATAATGGCCATTATGCCATTTTTAACATCGACCTGCCTGATTTTGAGAAAATCCCCAGCCTTAAGCTCAGCGAGAATCGTAGCTTTGTTATAGGTTCAGCCGTTGCAGCTTTGGGCTTTAACTTTGGTTATGCAAACCTTGCCATTAAAGCTGGCGTTATATCGTCGGTTTTTGCCAATACCGATGGCGTTAGATTTATGCAGTTTGATGGTCAGATAAGCTATGGAAATAGCGGTTCTCCCCTTATTGATCCCAAAACTTTAGAGGTGGTAGGTATTGTGAGTAGAAGAAATACTCCTGCATCAAATGCTTACAATCAGCTAAAGGATATAATAGCGACAAATTTGAGCGAGCTAAGAAAGGTAGAGACCATTGTGAGGTTTGGCGATATTGACCCAATTC
>DDWD01000164.1 GCA_002345825.1 Bacteroidales bacterium UBA2295 | reverse complement strand
TACCGATCCGTTTAGCGAGGAGAAGGAGGAGAGCAACCAGGTGGCGCTCGAACTTTATGACCAATGGAAACCGCGTGTAATTGACTCTGATGACCCTTTTCGTTTGGCATTAAGGCTTGCAATAGCAGGTAATATAATGGATTACGGCGCCAGCACAAGTTTCGATATCCATAAAACCATTGATAGGGTAATTAGTAGCAAATTCGCAATTGACCAATCGGAACAGCTAAGAGCAAAGATACAGAACGCAAGTAAGGTGCTTTACCTTGGCGACAATGCTGGCGAGATTGTTTTCGATAAGCTTTTTATTGAGGTTATTAAGCACGAAAATATAAAGTTTGTAGTAAAGGGTGCCCCTGTGCTAAACGATGTAACCATCGACGATGCCGCTCAGGTAGGAATGCACTCCGCAGCTGATGTTATTTCAAACGGTTACGATGCCCCATCTACCATACTTAGTTGTTGTAGCAGTGAGTTTTTCCAGGAGTATAATTCTGCCGATCTAATCATATCAAAAGGGCAAGGTAATCTGGAAGGATTACTAAGCGAAAGCGACCCAAGGATTTTCTTTCTGTTAATGGTTAAGTGCGATTTAATTGCCGAAATCTTAGGAGTTAAAAAGGGCGATTTTGTTGTTTACAATAAGCAATATCAAGAAAATCAAACCAATAATGTGCTATGGAAAAAGTAAAAATTGGTATCATCATTTGTCATAGGTATCATACCTGTGCGGGAGGTAAATGTTACCGCTCGCTCAAGAATCGCGAGGGTGCGTTTGATCGGTACAAGGATATGGATGTTGAGCTAGTTGGCTACACCACTTGTGGAGGATGCCCTGGTGGTAATGTGGAGTACGCACCCGAGGAGATGAAAAAGAATGGTGCAACCATTATTCATTTGGCAACTGGTTTGGTAGTGGGTTACCCGCCTTGCCCACGGTTAAAGCACTTCATGGAGTTTATCCCCGAAAAGTTTGGGCTCGAAGTGGTGGTTGGAACTCATCCAATACCCCAAAAATATTATACCACTCATTCAAACCTTAAAACCTGGAAATCACCATTTTATCAAAAGGTAATTGAACCTACCCTCGCCGATGAGGAAATGAGACTTAAATATGACTAGTAACACAAATTATAAAATTGCTATTGCCAGTGGTAAGGGTGGTACGGGTAAAACGCTTGTGTCAACCAGCCTTTTTTACAGCTTGCAACAAAATGGTGTACCCGTTACGCTTATCGATTGCGATGCTGAAGAACCAAACGATATGGTGTTCTTCAACGGACAGTGTAAACAAACAATAGATGTAACTCAGCTTGTGCCCGTAATCGATGAGAACAAGTGCACTTACTGTGGCCGATGCCATGACTATTGCGCCTATAACGCAATTTTCATAATCCCACCATCAAAAATAATTAAGGTGATGGACGATTTGTGTCATGGTTGCGGCGCTTGTTCCGTAGCCTGTAACGATGGTGCCATAACCGAGAAGGTGGTATCGCTTGGCGAGATAAAATACTACCCTATGACCAGCACTTCGCAAGTGGTTGAGGCTAGGGTGCATGTGGGCTTTTACTCACCGGTATCGGTAATTAAAAAGGCAATATATTCTGTCGATAGCAATCAGCTTATCCTTATGGATTCGCCCCCAGGCACATCGTGCCCTTTTATTCAAACCGTTTCGCATGCCGATTACGTTATCCTTATTACCGAACCAACACCTTTTGGCTTAAGCGATTTAAAACAATCGGTTGAAACCCTACGAACCATGGGGAAAGATTGTGGTGTAATTATAAATCGTGCAGGTTTAGGCGATAAAGGGGTTTATCAATACCTTGATAATGAGAAAATACCCTTGCTTATGGAGATCCCATTCAATAGGGAGATTGCATCAATCTACTCAAAAGGAAATGTTGTAGCCAAAGAAAAACCTGAATTACAGAAAAAGCTAATTGATGTTTTTGATTTGGTGTGTGATAGTATAGCCAGTAAATGAGTATGCCCCCGTTGGGGCAAAGTATCACTAGCCCCGAACTTTAGGTCGGGGTAAAAAGAGGATAGTTTTAAGCGTCGCACATTTTAAGAATGATTGAAAAATTGAATTTGCTTGCGACGCAATTTAGTCTTAACGATTGAAACATTGTTGCAATATGGAAATAGCCATAATTAGTGGAAAAGGAGGAACTGGAAAAAGTAGCATTAGCGCAGCGTTTGCAACGCTGTCGGAGCAAGTGTTACTGGCCGATTGCGATGTGGATGCTGCAAACCTATATATCATATTTAATCCAACGCACAGCGAGGAGCAGGTGTACATTGCCGGTCAAACGGCTGTTATCAATTACGATAAGTGTACCAGCTGTGGTTTGTGTATGGATTACTGTCGTTTTGATGCCATTAGCAATAACAACGGACGAATTGAGATTTCGGAAACATCATGCGATGGTTGCCAGCTATGCTCGCGTGTTTGCCCACATATCGCCATAACCATGGTTGATAACGATAAGAGCCGGATGTACTCGGGCGATTTTCGTAACGGAAAAATGGTTTACGGTAGGCTAGCCCCCGGCGAGGAGAACTCTGGCAAGCTGGTAAATATGGTACGCGAAAAGGCAAAACAGGTAGCAGCCGAGAATAAGCTTAACCACATTGTTATCGATGGTCCCCCGGGTATTGGTTGTGCTGTAATATCATCAGTTACTGGAGTTGACCACGTGCTTATTGTTACCGAACCTACCATATCGGGGTTGCATGATTTGAAGCGGACCCTCGAGATGGTGTCGAAGTTTAATCTCAAACCTTGGGTGCTTGTAAATAAGTTCGATTTGAATGCCGATATGACCAACGAGATTGAAATGTACTGCACACAAAATAATGTATCAATAGCCGGGAGATTACCTTTCGACAGTGTGGTAATTGACGCCATGGTTAACTGTAAAAGTATTGTGGAATGGGCTCCCGATTCGGAGTTTAGCAACAAACTTAAATCGATTTGGAATAAGATAGTTCGCAACTAGTATGATTTGTTTTGGCCCCATACCATCACGCCGATTGGGCAAGAGCCTTGGAATAAATAACATTCCCGAGCAAAAGATATGCTCATACTCTTGTGTTTACTGCCAAGTGGGAGCTAAACAAAAGTACAGCATAAAAAGAGAGTCTTTTTACCAGCCAAAACAGATACTTGAGGGTGTCGAAAATCAGTTATCCAAGTTAACTGCAAACGATAAGCCCGATTACCTCACCTTTGTCGCCAATGGCGAGCCAACGCTGGATATGAATTTAGGCGAATCAATTAAGCTGCTTAAACAGCTCAAAATCCCCATTGCGGTTATAACAAACGGTTCGCTGCTCAACAATCCTGATGTTAGAGCCGATTTGATGCTTGCCGACTGGGTGTCCATTAAGGTTGATACTGCCAGTGAGGCCATTTGGAACAAGATAAATCGCCCGCATCCCCATTTGAATTTTGATAGAATGAACGAAGGAGTCAGAACCTTTGCCAAGCAATTTGAGGGTATGCTGGCCACGGAAACCATGCTGGTTGATGGAATCAATGATGTTCCTTATGATGTAGAGCGTACCGCTCACAATGTATTTCTTATTAACCCGTCCAAGGCTTATATCTCCATTCCTACACGCCCACCGGCCATCTCAATAGTCAGGCCATCGTCCTCCGAATCAATTAATAATGCCTACCAAATATTTACTAGGCAGGGGCTTAATACTGAACTTATCTTAGGATTTGAGGGCACCAACACAGGATTTACAGGTAATGCAACCGATGATATCCTGAATATTTGTGCAGTTCACCCAATAAGGGAGGATACCATGCGCGAACTGTTGGCAAACGATAAGGCCGAATATTCAGTTTTGGAAGAGTTGATCAAGGATCAAAAGGTTGTGGAGCTTGAGTACGATTCCATGAAATACTACCTCAGAAAACGTTAGAAATAAAATGAAGGCAGATGTAATCCATAAAACTCACCCCGAACACGATGAGAAACAGCATAAAAATCAAAAATACCATAGAGGAGTTTGAAGTTTTGGGTAGCCAAAGCATTAGCTACGTAGCAGGTAAGTATGGGGTGCCAAGCAGCTATATCTGTAAAGAGTTGAGGATTTCAACTAGTTACCAATCGGAGAGATTAGGCCG
>DDWD01000016.1 GCA_002345825.1 Bacteroidales bacterium UBA2295 | reverse complement strand
TGTGCAATACCTGCTGATATTTGGCCCATGGTGGCCAACTTTTCCGATTGTTTTAGCGCAATCTCTGCTGATGCAAGCTTTTTATTGGATATTTGGAGCGCTGTGAAGTATCGGTAAAGCTTATCGGTTGTAAAGAAGTACAAAAACCCCAATAGGAATAGAATAGCTATTACCCCCACGGCCGAAGCTCCAATTATTGATTTTCTAATCAGCTCCCTGTTCTCGATATTTTTTACAATGGAGGCGGCAATAAAAAGTTCAAATCGCTCAAAATATTTAAAGGCAATGGTTTTATCCTTGGAGTTGTAATGGAGGGGAAAGAGTGCCTCTTTGTAATTTTCAATTTGACTCTGAAAAAAGGGATCATTCCAGGTGTCGCCCTCCATGGTTGGGTGAATAATCATATGCCCACTCCTATCGAATACAAAGGGATAACCACTTTTCCCAATTTTGAGAGTATACAGCAAGCGCTTTAGCTCTGCCAAATCTTTCTCCTTATCCCCCACGTAAATCATCCCTACCACCTCATTCCCATACACAATGGGTTCGTAGGCAGTGGTATACCAATCGTTTACAACGTATGCACGGCCAAAATATCGTTCACCCTTACTTATAGATTCAACCACGGGAGAGTCGTTGGGGATATAGGTGCCAATGGCACGGGTGCCATCAGCTTTGAGCACATTGGTGGCAACGCGAACAAACCCGCTATCGATTTTTTGAAAGATGGTTATGGTACCCCCTAGCTGTTCAAAAAGATTATCAACCAGATCAGTATTATTAAGCAATTTTTTACCGTTATGCACCCACTCATTTACCCTGGTGGTGTGTAGTGCTCCTGTTTTCTGGTTTTCGACCTCAATGGCAACGGTTGAGTTCAGTATTTTAAGATCGTAGCTATAGAACTGATGATTGGCAACCTTAAGGTTAGTTTGCACATTTTTGAGCTTTAGCATACTCTCGCGCTCAAACATCTTGGAGATGGTTTGTACCTCGAGCTTTAGGTTGTTCTCAATCTGCTCGTTAAAAGCATTAATTGAGGTGTTAATAGACCAAATGGTCATAATGGTTACCACGGTTACTATTATCAACGATACGGGCAGAAACAACCTTAGCCTAAGCGGAATACGAATATTGTTGAATGGGTTGGATTTCATAAAGAACAATTTGTTTGAACTAAGCCCAATGGTAATTGGTTTGTTTAGCGTTGATATGTGCAAGGAACATATCAACGCTAAACAAAAAACCCTTTGCCACAGGTAACCATGCCAAAGGGTTTTACTTAAACCTAATACCTATATCCGAATGGACTACTTAATATGTTTTTCAATTTCGGGCAGAAGCTTGCTGGCATCAACAGGTTTGCGGATAAAACCCTTTACGGGGAACCAATGCGATTGGCCATCTTCGGCCTTGTAGTCAATTCCAGCGCTTCCATCGTAATTACTCTTAAGGAGGAGCACTTGCAAATCTTTAAAATTGGGATCCTGTCTGTACTCGCGAGCAACTGTTTGCATGCTGGCATTGGACGTCATAAGCACCTCAATGGATGACTGGATTAGAATTGGTATATCCTTAAACTCCTGATTTTTAAGTATTTCCTGGGCAAGTTCAAACCCTTCAAAATGTGTTGTCATCATAACATCGAGGATAGCAAGATTGGGCTTAACACTCCGCAACATTTCAAGTCCTTCTTTTTTGCTCATTGCTGAGTGTACCTCGTAGCCATGCTTTGTAAGAATGGTTTCGATAACGGTAATTACATCAATGTCATCATCAACAATTAAAATCTTTTTTTTAGATTCCATAGCACTAGTTTTCATTAAGTTAGTTGACCTGCAATTAGTTAACTTTGCTTTAAGTGAACACTAATTCCATAGTCGCTATCTTAACCTTAGCAAAAATAAACTTTTTAACTTAAATGCCAATAGTTTACCTTTAATATTTAAACTTTTTAAATTATGATGTTAAACATCTACAGCTCATCAAAACCAGGCCTAACAAATTCCATCGCATTGGGGAAACGACGAAGGATCTCCTTTTTAATCTTCGAGAGCAACGCGAGGAATTGCAACACATTATCTTCCAACTCGGGAATAATATCAAAAACCTTTACCCATGAAGCTATTGATCTATCGATTATTATTAGGGCCACTTTTGCCGAACCCCTCGAGTCGTCGGATAAATCATCATCAGCGGAATGCAAAAACGCTCTATATGTTTTTGATGAGACCAGAATCATATAGTAGTTTATAACCTCAAAAGCATCGGTAAAAGATCCGCTTTGGGGCGACTTAATATCGTCCAGCAACAAGTGCTTTTCCAATACTTTATCGCGATTAAGCTTAATCCACTCCGCCAGATTAGAGGAATATTCATTGGCCAGCTTAACGGCTTTTGCTTCCTTTGGATTATTCTTCAATTTGTGTTCAACATTTTTTGCCATAGAATCCAGTTCATCCACATCAATCCCCATCTCCTCTATCTGTTCGTTAAGGAGCTTTGCAGCAACGCTAAGCATTGTGCTAACATCGTCCCATGTGCTTTCAGGTTGCTCGCTACCCGTTTCAAAATTCCTCATCCTATTTTCCATATGGAATACGGTACACCTATTTGCCAAGGGGCAGCGCTCACACCATCTATCGCAATAGTTATGTATCCCAGGAATAATATCGGGATGTGAAGCAATCTGCTTTAGAAAGTTAGCCGCATCTTCAATCTTTTTATGCTTATCTTCCATAATCTAGGGTTTGATATAAAAAAAACCGATAGGTAAACTACGCTATCGGTTTTGTATAGTATACTACTCAACAATCGTCATCTCGTCGATAAGATGCCCGGCACCTGCATACTTATCTATGATAAAAAGAACGTATCGAATATCAACACTAATGTTGCGGCACATCTGGGGATCGAACATGATATCGCTCATGGTTCCTTCCCAAACCCTATCGAAGTTCACACCAATTAAATTACCATTAGCATCCATAATTGGACTTCCGGAATTACCACCCGAGGTGTGGTTACTCGCTAGGAATGCAACAGGAACGGTACCATTAACCTCCCAGCGCCCGAAATCTTTAGCTGCGTGCAGATCGAGGAGTCGCTGGGGTACTACGTAGTCGTATACTCCCATTTCCGATTTTTCGGCAATGCCATCGAGCGTTGTTAGGTGTGTATACTCAACCGCATCGGATGGCTCGTATCCTCCTATGTGACCATATGCCACACGGAGAGTGAAATTTGCATCGGGATAGAAGCTCTTATTTGGCAACATTGCCCTAAGGCCTTTAATATATGCTCGGTAAAGAATATCGAGTTCCTGTGAAATGTTCCGGTAATGCTTGTTCACACTTGCGCTAAAAATGCTATCGTGCTGCGAGTATAGTTTGAACGCAATATCATCCTGAAGTTGCTTAGCTGCCTCAATATCAAAATTATTAATAATAGCCATTAGCTTGATACTATCAGCAAATACTGTTTGGGTAAAGAATTTCTGCGCTGCTGCATTCCAATCGGAATTAGATTGGGTGAAAATATCACCTATCAACTGCGGTTGCAGCGAATCAGGTAAATTCTGTGTGTAGGCCTGCATCATCTCAACAAATATTTCAGAATCGATGGGTTTGTAATAATCCTTAAAGAACCTACGGGCATTAGCAATAGCTCTATTTACGGTGCTGCTATCTATCTTCTCATCTTTTAATGTATTGCTGATTAACCTATCGAACTGGCTTGCAAAACGTAAAACCTCAACAGCCATGAAGGCCTCGCGGCTTAAATCTGTAGCAACTAAAAGAGGTTCACGCTTGCTGTATAGCTCATCGAAACGAGTGAGCAAGTGACCAAACTCGGCCTTGCGCTCTGGCGATTGGTTTACCCAGGTTTCAAAATCAGCCTCAAGAGTTTCCTTTTTATCCACAGCATTTAGGCGGATTAAGCCGTTACGCTCACCAATCCATTTTTTCCACGCATTGGCCACGCTAGCCTGTTTACTAGCATACTGTATGCGGACAGTATCGTTCAGCTGCATATACTTCCCCATTATATCCAACCGCACGTCGCGAAGCGAAATTTTAAGGGGATTTGAAATGTTGGTGACCTGACTTACCGCTTGCGATGTTACATACTGCTGTGTGCTACCGGGATATCCGTATACCATGGTGAAATCGCCAGGATTTACGCCCTGAACTGATATGGGTAGAAATTTTTTGGGTTTGTAGGGTACATTATCGGGCGAATACTTGGCCGGCTTATTATCCTTGTCGGCATAAATACGAAACATAGAGAAGTCACCCGTATGCCTTGGCCACATCCAGTTATCGGTATCGCCACCAAACTTACCAATGCTTGATGGGGGAGCTCCAACTAACCGAACATCTAAAAACTCCTCATAAATATACACGAAATACTGGTTACCATTGTACAAAGGTGTAACACGTGCAGTGTAATGGGTTCCTTCAACCACCTCGTCGGATACTTTATCTGAATTCTCCTTCACTTTGGCCTCACGCTCTTCCTCGGTCATTTCAGGAGTAATACCCTGAAGCACCCGATCGGTAACATCGTCCATTCGTACCAGAAAACGCACCGATAACCCTGGGTTTGGAAGTTCCTCGTCGCGCGACATGGCCCAAAATCCATTGGTTAAGTAATCATGCTCAACCGATGAGTGACGTTGAATTACACCATAGCCGCAATGATGGTTAGTAATGAGTAGGCCTTCGGGTGAAATAACCTCACCGGTACACCCTCCGCCAAAAATTACGATGGCATCCTTAATGCTGGGCTGATTGATACTATAAACATCTTCGGCTGTTAACTTAAATCCCTTGCTCTGCATATCGGCAATGTTGTACTTCTCAATAAGCATTGGCAGCCACATACCCTCATCGGCCTTGGTGACTAAGGGTAGAAAAAAAATTGCTAGTAGAATTGATATTAAAAAACGTTTCATAAGTATTTGGTATTTGATTATTCTTTGGGTTTGATGCGAATACAACCTTTAGGTTTAGCAACAATAATCGAAATAAATCATAAAAGGAACAGCAAATCAACGGCAGTTTGCACTAAGAAAGGCTATGAGCTCAGTGTATAGTTTTTGCACCGGTAAGCCCATCACGTTAAAATATGATCCATCAATGCGTTCAACACCTACATAACCAATCCATTCCTGAATGCCATAGGCTCCTGCTTTATCGAAGGGTTTAAAAGTATCAACATAATGCAAAATCTCCTCATCGGCTAGCTTACGAAAATAGACATCGGTACTAGCCGAGAAGATGTGCTCACAATTATTGAAATGAAGAGCAACGCCCGTAATTACGCTGTGCTTACAGCCCGAAAGTTGCTTTAGTATCTCAATGGCATTTTGCCTATCGGTAGGTTTGCCCAACACCATTCCATTGCAAACTACAATGGTATCGGACGTTAGCAAAATTTCATGGCTTGCAAGTGATCCAATATAACTCTCCGCCTTCTTCTTTGCAAGATATTCGGGAATCTCTTGGGGGTAAAGGTTAGGGGGATAGGTCTCGTCGATTTCGCCATTGATTCTAACCTCAAAGGGCAAACCAAGCTCCGCTAGCAGCTGCTGCCTACGAGGCGACTGCGAAGCAAGAACCAACGATTTGCCCTTTAAAAGCTGATGAAGTAGCATAATAAATTTTTATTGGCTACATCTCAAATCCAATCATTTTACCCTTCTTCATGATGAGCTCATCATCGAAATAAACATCGGGTTCGGTTACCAAGCCATCGAGGTGACTGCTAACCGAAATGCGCCCACCCATGGTTAAATTATTGCCAAATGCAATATGGATAGTTCCAAACACTTTCTCATCCTCAAGGATTAAACCGGTTAACTTGGCCTTATAATTTGTTCCAATGCCAAACTCGGCAACAGCCCTGGCATCGCGACCGGACTTATCAAGAATTTCGACCAACCTCTCGGCCTCCTTGCCTCCGGTTATGCTCTCAGCATATCCGTTAACAATATCAACAACAATAGGAGTATCAATCATTCCAATGCTAGCCATTGAACCATCGATAACTAGTTTACCATTGGTTTTATCCTCCCAAGGAGCAAGAAAAACCTCACCCGAAGGAAGGTTACCACTTTCGCCCTTATTGCGCAGAACGCCCTTGCTGCGGATAATCATCCTATCCTTAACTGGCATAGTTACATAGGTTCCCTTCTCGGTAACCACACGAATTGTGCTAACGCCCTCCATCTTATCGGCAATAAAATCGGTAAGCGATATAATCTTATCGTAATCGGCGCTAAGGCAACGAGCCATTGTGTCAACGGTGATGTTAGGCATTGTGCCAACACGCACACCCTCTTTCACCGCATTGCGACGTGCATCGGTGTGGGTAAGCGACTTGGATGTTGGGCAAACCACCACATCCACCATTTTCATCATATTGGCCACTGCCTCGGGTGGCTCCTGACCGTTTATTTCACGTGACTTTATCTCAAGAAGGATTGACTCTTTGCATAAGTCTTTTCCTGCTTCGTGCAAGGCCAGCCCAATTTCTCGTTTAAGCTCATCGGTGATTACCAGCAGGGTTTCGTTGGGTTGTAACCCCATACAATCTCTTAGTGCGATAATTGAGGAATCGCGAAGTTCATCATTTTTCATAGCTGCAATATATGTTATTAATTTACTAAATCGACAATTAAAATATTTGATAATTATCAAAATAACAATTCAAATATAACCTCATAATTTTGATATACAGTATGGTAAAACTATGAAGTGCTTTGAACTTTTATCAATAAAAAAACCTTCTTAAATCTCATAAGTGAGACTTAAGAAAGTTTGATAAGCTTATCTTAAAGCTTATTTTAACCGTTTTGCTCTACCTGAGCTGTATTTGCTTTACTATACGCAGGACAAGTTTTCTTGGCACATGAACCGAAAACCATAGCAACTGCAACAAATACAAGGGCTACGATAAGTGTTTTTTTGTTTGCTTTCATTTTGTAAGGCATTAAATAACGGTTGGCAATTTAAAAAAAATATCTAACTCTGGGGTTCATCATCGCAATTTTTTTCAGTGTCGGCATAAACAGCACAAGGAATATTACTGTGACAAGATACAAACACTATGCTAAAAAGGCTTAAAAGTAGAAGTGATATAACACGTTTTTTTAATACTATTCGTTTAGCCATTTGTAGATGATTTAAGCCTGATTATACATAATACGATGATAAAAAAAATGAAGTTCAAGTTTGTTTAACTCTGATGTAAAGATAATTCAAAAATAAATCCTGCTACCTAAAAAAGTTGTTTGATATCTCAATAAAAAAGTTGAGATAAATCACCTTCACGCCTAAAGCTGATCAACATTAAGTTTTGCAGCAATTTCTTTAAGTTCATCAAATATTTTTGGAATAACCGAGATCCCCTCACTGATGAATCGCCCCTCATTATCACGTTCTTGGTCTCCAGGAATTTGAATTGGATTATTGGGGCTTGCACTTTTTGCTGACCGAAAAGTTTGTATCCATTTATCCATCGAATTTTTAAACTCGCTCGCAGGGCGAAAAGCATCTACCCGAATGGCTCCAAAAAAATGTCCTAACCCTTTTCCTACCGATTGCTCAAGCAGAGGCAAATATGCCACCTGTGGTGGTACAAATGGGCCAAAATTTGCACCAGAGAGTACCGACGAAAAAATATCGACTAAAGCGGTCATGCAATACCCCTTGTGTCCACCCAAATCGACTCCACTTCCGCCAAGGGTAAGAATTGCACCACCCTGTTCTAGGGTTGCTGGATTACCCGTAGAATTACCATCTTTATCCTGCACCAGACCAAGCGGAACAGACTCACCAAGTTTCGATTTTATGGCTAGTTTTCCTCTGGCCACTGGTGTTGTGGCAAAATCGGCAACAAACGAAGGTGCATCTTGGGTAGGAATAGCTACAGCAATAGGATTGGTTCCGAGCAAACGTTCGGCACTATATGTGGGCGCAACTAGTGGGTTGGCATTGGTAAGCGAAATGCCAATCATATCGTGCTCCAAAGCCATCATAGAGTAGTACCCTGCAATTCCGTAGTGATTGCTGTTGTTGGTGGCAACCCATCCTGTCCCTGCAACTTTTGCTTTGTCGATTGCTATTTGCATTGATTTTTTGGCAGCTACGGGGCCAAAAGCATTGTCACCATCCACCGTGGCGGTTGATGGTGTTTCGTAGCTAATCTTCACAAGGGGTGAGGTATTTATTCGCTTGGCATCAGCCATTGCGTAGTAGTCCTTTACGCGCATAAGCCCATGCGAGGGAATTCCTCGCAGCTCCGCTTTAAGTAATACATCGGCAACCACCTCGGCATCGTGAGCTGGGCATCCCATTGCCTCGAATAGCAACTGGGTAAATTGTTTTAGCTCAGTATAAGAATATTTATTGCTCATAATAATTAGTTGGGAAATTGCCCATTGATTTAATCACAAGGCATATAAGTTTTTACTAACGCTATTTGCGAAAAACGTAGTAAGAACTAGCCTGTGCTGTTGGTGTTATTTCTAAATCGTTGATATTTACGTGCGGAGGACGGGTTATTGCAAAAAGAATGGTTTCGGCAATATCCTCACCCGATAGTGGAACCAAGCCCAGGTATGGCTTTTGGGCACTTTCATCATCACCCTTAAACCGAACCAACGAAAACTCCGTTTCGGCTAATCCGGGACGAATCTCGGTTACCTTAATACCATGCTTGAGCATATCGATACGCATACCCTGCGACAATGCGTGAACGGCATGCTTGCTTGCACAATACACGTTGCCATTCTCGTAGGCTTGCACACCAGCAATGGATCCAATATTTACAATATGGCCGTGTCCCTGATCAATCATCATAGTTGAAACAATGCGGGTGATGTAAAGCAAACCCTTCACGTTGGTATCAATCATCTGCTCCCAATCATCAATGGAACCCTCCTGTAAAGGGTTAAGTCCTGCTGCAAGGCCTGCGTTGTTAACCAATACATCAATATTTCTCCATTGCTGTGGTAATCCGTTTACGGCCTTTTCTACCTCATCTTTATTTCTGATATCGAAGCTAAGGCATAAAACGTCGCTGGCATTCCCAATTTTCACTTTCAACTCCTCCAGCCGGTCACTCCTACGGCCTGTTACAATAATTCTATATCCATTCTTTGCGAGCAAAAAAGCAGTTGCACGACCTATACCTGCAGTTGCTCCAGTTATTAGTGCTGTTTTCATCTTGATATATTATGATTTTAGTGATTAACCGAATATGCTACGTAAAAATCGGTGAAATGCGTGAACCCCTTTTACTGGCTCAGCCCACATGAAGAAACACTCACCAGCAATTACAGTAACACCATACTCTTTACACAGCTCCTTTATATTGGGGGCATCGCACTTCACGTGTATCCATATCTTTTTAATGCCCTTATTGGCAACCTCGCGAGCCAAATCGATGGCTACCTCCTTTCGCTTGATGATGTAGGCTGCATCAATGGTATCGGGCAGTTGTGTTATTGACTGATAACACTTTTGCCCATCAATATCGGTTTCGTTGGGATTTACAGGAAAAACGTCAAATCCCTTATCGATAAATGCCTTCATTAACGTTCGGCTATAACTTTGCTTATTACGCGAAACACCTATTAATGCTACAGATTTCGAATTAAGAAAACTTTGAATTTCATCATTCTCTTTATACATATGAAAGGCAATTAGTTAGATTTTTAGACCACTGATTCACTAGCAACTGCAAGTTAGCTAAAATGAAAATTCATCAGGCATATTAATAAGAAATACGTTGTGTTTTATTTGATAACTTTTTCTTTAAATAATCGGGAAACTGTTTTCGTTAGTCTAATTAAGAACGTGATTCTGAGTTATACTTTAAAAGCATCTGTGTTTAGTTCCCTGAAAATTATCAATACATTTACTTTGTTGTTATTTAATCCCATAGAGTTGTAAAATTTTAACATTATATCGATTAAGGCAATGAATAAGTATATCAAAATAACGGCATTTTTTTATGAATTTTCCGGGAAAATATCGCCCATTATTTTTAAATATATTCACAAAATCAGGGTTTTGAAATATTCAGTTTCTTCATTCGGGAAAGCAAGGTCGAACGGTTCAAGCCCAACCGTTCGGCTGCGCCATCAGCTCCCGAAATTTTCCAAGCAGTTTTTTCAAGAATATTTAAAATATGTCCCTTTTCAACATCATCCATTCTTTCAGAGGTAATCTGGTCTTTTTCATCGTCTGTAGGCAAGAGATACCCAATGTTTAATTGATTATCCTTTGCTGTTATTACCGCTCTTTCTATTGTATTTTCCAACTCACGGATATTCCCTGGCCAGTCGTACGACCTTAAGAGATTAAGTGTTTTATTGGATATCACCTTAATTTGCTTATGGTATTTTTTGTTGTATTTATTCAGGAAGAAATTTACCAGAATGGAGATGTCTTTGTTTCGTTTACGAAGGGGTGGCAGGATAATGGGAAAAACGTTGAGTCGGTAAAACAAGTCGCTCCGAAAGTTTTTATCTTTCACCATTATTTCAAGATTCACATTGGTAGCAGCAACGATGCGGATATTAAGTTTTATGGATTGGGTGCCCCCAACACGTTCAATAGATTTCTCCTGTATGGCACGCAATAGCTTAGACTGCATACTCAAGGGCAACTCTCCAATTTCATCTAAAAAAAGAGTACCCTGGTGTGCCAATTCAAACTTACCCTTTTTGGTGGCAATGGCTCCGGTAAATGCTCCTTTTTCGTGCCCGAACAGTTCACTTTCAAAAAGGGGTTCGGGTATGGCTGCACAATTTACACTTATAAATGGGGCATTGCTTCGGTTGCTGATGTCATGAACGGCACGTGCAATCAATTCCTTGCCGGTTCCCGTTTCACCTAAAATTAATACTGGCGCATCCGATTCGGCAATCTGTTCAATTTTTTGAAGAATTTGCAACATGGCGGGATCTTCTGAAATAATGAAGTCAAAATTCTTAACCGTTTTAATCTCTGTTTTCAAGTAGGAGTTTTCCTCTTCTAATAATTGCTTTAGTTGCTTTAGTTCTATGTTTTGTTCTTCAAGGTTAAAAAGCAGTTTTTTGTTTTGCTTCAGAAATTTATAGCGTTCAACAGCATTGTTTAGGTCGATTAACAATTCTTTTTCTTGCCAGGGCTTTTGTATGAAACGATATACATAACCGCTATTAATGGCCTTAATTGTTATGTCAAAATCGGAATAACCTGAAAGTATCACAAATACTGTATCAGGGAAATCACCCTGAACACGTTCTATAAAATCCAAGCCCGTTTCGTCGGGCATACGTTGATCGGTAACGACTACTGATATGTCTTCCCGACCGAGAATTTCATATCCCTCTTTTGTATTATTGGCAATGAATATTTGGAAATACTCGGAAAGCAAGGCTTCGAATACGCTTAAATTATTGGGCTCATCGTCGATGTATAAAATTTTATCCATTCTCTTTTCGATTTATGGGTAATGTAATTATAAATTCGGTTCCCTTTCCCTCTTCTGAAATTACCTTTATTTTACCACCATGCTGTTCCACAAATGTATAGGTTAGGTATAGCCCCAGCCCAGTTCCTTTACCCACATCCTTTGTAGAAAAGAATGGATCGAAAATTTTCTTCTGAATTGCTTCAGGAATTCCTATGCCGTCATCTTTTATTGAAACCGCTATCTTATTACGACTTTCATCTCTATCTGTTTTTATCCAAATATTTCCTTTTTCAGGAACAGCTTGTATAGCATTGGTTAATATATTCATAAATACTTGTTGAATATTTACCGAAACACCAACCATTTTAGAATTGGATGTATAGTCCTTGATTACTTCTATTCGACCTTTGTATTTATTGTACAGCATTAATAGAACACTGTTGAGGGTTTCATTAATATCCAATTCGGCAAAGATATTCTTAGAATTACTAGAAAAAACCTTCATACTTTGCACGATTTCGGTGGTTTTGCTAATCCCTTGTTCAATGGTTTCAAACATATTGTCGGTTACTGTTACCAGTGCTTTCACTTGATTTTCATCAGGTAATTCAATTTGTTTTCCGACATTCTTTTCAATATTTTCAACAGCCGATTGATACGTCAATAAAAATCCTTCCAACTTGGCAATTGACTTTTTTAGCACCATAATTCCACCACTTACATAATTGATCGGATTATTAATTTCATGTGCAATTCCGGCAGCAAGTAGGCCAACAGTAGCCATTTTTTCGGACTGAATTAGTTGTTTTTGAGTTTGCACAAGCTGTTTGTTCTGACTAACAAGTTCTTGAGTCCTAACTGATATAATCTCTTCCAATACCTTTCTTTGTTTTTTACCCTTTGCTTGCCTATACCTCACATATAAATAACTAAAAAGGAGAATGAACAAATATATGCCTATAATAAACCCGGGGCGGGTGTACCAAATTTTATATATGGTAAAATTGTAAATAACAGGTTCGCTCCAGGTATAGTGCCCCTTGCTTTTTGACTTGATTTTTAGCTGATATGAGCCATCTGTCAGATAGTCGAAGAACAGAAAATTTTTCTTTGGCTCAACATCGATCCACTTATCTGCTTCTCCATTTTTAGATATCGAATATTTATATAAAATATATTTAGCTGGGTAATCGGGGGAGGCAAAGGTGAAATGGAGGAGTGCATTTTGCAGAAAACGGTTTTCATTTGCTGCATCAATGGGTAAACCCGATTTTTTAATAGATGTGATTACTGGTTTTGAAGATGATGCAAATTTCTCTGGTATATTGCTTATAGATAACCCCTTATTAGTAGCAGCCCAAAGATTGTTGTATTTATCAATAAACAAACATCCTGGACTTATAAATTTACTAGGTAGTCCGTCGGTATCGTTATAGAGCGTTGTTGTGCCATTATCGTAACAGAGAATGCCGTTTGCTTCGCTAGCCCAAACCCTGTTGCTCCTATCGTAGGTTAAAGCAAACATCGTTTTTCGACTATAAAAGTCTAGATTTAAGTGTTCCATTGTTTCGTTTTGATATCGATAAATCCCCTTATGAGAAGCCAGTAAAAAGGATTGGTCTTCTAAAATAGCCATATCAAAAATCCACAAAAGTTCATTTTTCAACTCCTCTATTGGAATGCTTAAGTTTTCAATAATCTTTGCTTCGTAATTAAAGCGATATAGATACTGTTCATAACCACCTGCTGCAACAAACAATTCACCTTCTGGGGATAGTTTTAGGGCATTCAAGTTATGATCGCCAGTCCCTATTACCTTTGGGCTAAAGTTGGTCCCTTTACCCAAGCTATCCATTTTTAACAAAACGGCTTTACCATACCTATTTTGTAAGAACCAAGTGTCCCCATTTTTATCCACAACCAAACTAAGAATATCCTCTCCTTTATCTGCAAAATTAAAGGATGTAATAGTGCCATCTCTCTTTTTAAAAATTATTTGACCTGTAGTAGTTCCAATAACTAAACCATTCTTATTTATGTGAAGAGCCGAAATTTCACCGCTTTTTAATGTGTGATACTTATGCAATTGTCTAGTTGAATCGACGGAATAAACAATGTTTTTAACACTTAGGAAGAGAGAACCATCAGATTCGGGAGAGATATTGGTGACATGTGAATTTCTGAGCTCTTTAAATGGAAAATAAAAGGCCATTTGCCGATAGGTAAGTATACCCGAACTTGTAGCTAACCAAATCTGTTTTTGATTATCTAATAGGATGTCCATAATGATTTCACCATCCGATTCTTTTAAAAGATTATAAGTGAGTTTATCTTTTGAAATATTTAAAATGTAACCGCCTTGATTCCAAGTACCTACTACAAATTGATTGTCAGATATTTTTTCAATCACCGAAACGGGATAGTTGAATTCTAAATTGATAACATCTACTATTTCGCCATTTTTAAAGTTTATTTGGAGTAATCCTTTATCGCATCCAACCAGATAGTTCTCGCTGTCGATTTTGTAGGTGTAAAACACTTCCACACCCTCGTATTCCCATGGTATTTCAGTAAAAGTATTTTTCTCTTTATTAAAAGAGTGTAGATATCCTTTTTGCGATAACATATAAAAATGCTGGCTATCGGGCTCTAAGAACTGATAGCTTCGAAAAAAATTATATGTGTGATTTTTAATAGGGAATCGATGTTCGAAAGACTGTTTTTTTGTGATTTGGACAATCTGTTCGGGGAAAGCAATCCAAAGTGTGGAGTCGGCCGACTCATATATATTTTTCGGGAATTTATAGTGTAGTAGATTTGAAATTGGAAATCGATTTGCCAAATAATCGACCTGGATGCCTTTATAGGTTTGAGAGATGGCTAAAATTCCTGAATCGGCTACGGCCACCATCCCAAAATTATTGCTCACATGGATGTCCTTATACATATCGAAAAAGTGCCGAGAATCGTTAACTCTTAAAATCTCGCTCCCTTCGATCTTAGCGAGGCCATCATCGGTAATTGACCATATAAAGCCAGCCTCATCCATTTTGAGCCCCTTAACTAAGTCGCTGGGCAGTCCATCCTCTTGTAGTATGTACTCAACAGTGGTTCTTTGTGAAAAGCCCATGTGAACTAGGCTTAGTAGAATTAATGTAATAACAAAAGGTGCTAATTTTGACATATACCAATTAGGCGAGTTTGTATTTACAGCCTCTTTGACTTATTAATTGATTATAAATGGCTTTTAAAAGGCGCAAGATAGAGAAAATGGTTGAAAGGAATAAATAGTGCGGGCAATTCTCAGGATAGACGTTTTTTTATTGGATAACGCTAGGGTTTTCTTATGGCAATAGGCATTTAATGAGTTTACCTTATATCCGATTGCTTAACCACAATAAAAAAGCCGGGTTTTAGACCCGGCTTTAATATGCTTGTTAAAAAAACTATTGGAGGATAATCCTAGTATAATAAAGTTTATCGCTGTTTGATACCGAGATAATATAAATACCTGGTTTGTTACTCGATAAATCAACCTGGGTTTCTAATTGTGATAATGATTTTACCATAATTACTCTACCACTAATATCGGTAACTCTTAACTGTGTTTCAGTATTTAGATTCGATAGCTGAATAGTAACCACACCTTTTGTTGGATTTGGATAAACATTCGAAATAATGCTTTCGGTATTGTTTATACCAGTTGCAATGGTAAAGTTAACGGTGTAGGTGAGTTCAGTTGCTCCATCCTCGGCGGTAACCTTAACGGTTGCTGCTCCTGGAAACTCAGTTGCCTGAGTGTTCTCAACTTGTGCATTTACGTCGGTGGCTGTTCCGAGAACTTCAACGCTAGTTGTACCGTAAGGTAGTTCAACCGAATAGCTAAACAAGTCAGCAGTAAATCCATCAACCGTTACCCCGTCAACCGTTAAATCGCTTAGGGTTGCATCGGTA
>DDWD01000037.1 GCA_002345825.1 Bacteroidales bacterium UBA2295 | reverse complement strand
TTCTCTGATTATTGGTATAGGGATGAACCGTGTTAAGGAAAGCCGAGCTAACACCTAACTCCTTGTTTAGTATATTTAGAATTGGTGCAATGCAGTTAGCAGTACAGCTGGCATTAGAAATAATTTGATGCTCGGGCAGCAGCTTGTGCTCGTTTACGCCAATAACTACTGTAATATCTAGCTCATCATCGGGCGGGCACGAAAGGATTACACGCTTTGCCCCTGAGGTGATATGCTTCTGCAAATTTTGGCGAGTGGTGAATCGTCCTGATGAATCGACCACAATATCGGCACCCCACTTATCCCAAGGAATTTGCGATGGATCTGCATAATGGCCAATGTTAACTTTGGAACCGTTTATATGTAGCTTGCCGTCCTCTAATCGAATTTCGCGATTAAATTTGCCATGCACCGTATCGTATTTTAGCAGATACATCAGCATCTCGTTATCCATCAAATCGTTTATGCCAACCAGTTCAATCTCGGGATGATGTACCAGAAGCCTAAAGAACATCTTACCAATACGTCCAAAACCGTTTATGCCAACCTTTACTCTTGCCATTGCTAAAAATTTAGATCACAAAATTAGCATTAGCAATTTAAGTAGTTTCAAAAAAGGATGTATTAAGCAACATCAATGTAACATTTATTTCAATGAGTAACCCACAACGAATTGGTGCTATTCGCCCAAATACCTCCTTATGATTTATTTCTAGAATATGCAATAACAGATATACCCGACAATTAGGGAACCTGCACAGATCAAAACAATAAACCTGTTCTTACAACCGAAACCCCAATGATTTAGTTTGATTTCTTCAGTTATCACATAACAGGGGATACTATTTACCTTGATGGCAGCTGATTATCCAGCTGAATGGTCGGTTTAAAACCAAGAGGTTTAATGCGGGGAATAGTCAGATCCTCGTCCACCAGCCACGGAATTACCCATCTGTCATTGCGAATGCCTAGCTCCGGGAAATTGTAGTTTTGTTCATCAAGCAAACTGCGCGAATCGCTTACAAATTGATCGAAAAGGTACTGATCACTTTCGTCAAAATAACTAGTCAACTTTTCATATTTTGCCACGGGCAAAACTCTGTACTTACGCTTACCCCCCACAATTGGCCTATACACCCAAACCAACGCATAACCTGCATTTGCTATTTGAGTTTTTCCATTTTTTTTCGTGATCTGGATTGCAGTCACAGCCCCACCGTTGCGGTATCGGGGCCGCTGATTTGACACAAAGTTGCCAAGCGAGAAAACAGCAACCCGGCCCGCGGTTGAGTCGGTATCGAACGAAGCCTCCATTCGCTGAATAACGTGAGGGTGCGAGCCAATTACAATTCGTATTCCCAAATTGTGCATAAACTGGGTTAGCTTAAGCTGCGTAATATTTGGATTCCGCTCGTACTCGTTGCCCCAGTGCATAAAGGCAATTACATCATCAACACCTTGTTCTATTGCTCTATTGTAATCGGCGCGTATTAGGGAAGTATCAATAAGGTTTACCACGGTTGGTTTTGGCACTGGAATTCCATTGGTGCCATAGGTATAGTTCAGAAGAGCCAGTCTAATCCCATTCTTTTCAATTATTAGTGGATATAAACTATCGCGATGCTGCTGATTCTTATATGCACCAGCAAAGGGAACACCCTTGGCGTTGAGCACATCTATTGTTCTGTGTATTCCCGACTTGTATCGGTCAACTGTATGGTTATTGGCCGTAACCAGCACATCCACACCCGCTTCTAAAACACCATCCACCAACGCATCGGGCGAGCTGAACTGCGGATATCCTTTGTACGGAGGGCCAGCAAGGGTTACCTCAAGGTTAGCAATTGCAAAATCGGCCCGTTGAAATAGTGAAGCCATAGGAGCAAAAACATCGGAATAGGAATACTCGCCAGTCTCCTCATTAAGGGCGCTAGCAATTTGCGGGTCATGCCCCATAACATCGCCAACAAAAAGCAGGGTTATACTCTGTGTGTTGTTATTTTGATTTTGCTGACCAAGAAGTGCGGTTGAAATACAAACCGATAAAAGAAGCGTAAAAAGAATTTGTTTCATTACCGTTGGTTTTGCCCCAAAGATATAAAAAAGGTTATAGAATACAGGAAACAATTAAAACTCAACAGTTGCAAGCTATCTGCTATTCCGAAAGTGAATTCTCCTTCCCTGAGATTTTTTGACCATTGATCCTGCGATTCACAAGGTAGAAGACAACTAGGATTACTCCACCAAGAACTGATCCTATTCCGATATCGGTGTAACCCTCAAAATAGCCATAAATTCCTACAACAATTGCAAATGGGGCAAACCAAACTGTTTGGTTGATGCGCTTGGGAATTAGAAATCTTAATAATTTAGGCATATCACTATTCATGGACTATACAATAAAAGAAGTGCAGCGATTTTTAGTATCATTTTAAACAAAAGCCGCAAACACAGGTCTTACAAGATACATAAATTTTTCACATAAATCACTAGGTAATAATAAGCAAACTGCTAGATTATGAACTTCCTTTTAAAATACATCTGGGTTATTTACATTTCCTTTGCTTTTTATCTCAATGCAAATTCCAAACCAACATATAGCATAGATTCGCTGAGACAATACGAAGATCAAATTAGAATTCTTAGAGGTTCTGATTCTTCGGAAATAGATTTATACAAGCAAAAAATAATAAATATAACCAAACAAACGAGCAACAATGAACTATTGTTTCACTCTTATATTTCCCTAGGAAACATTGAAAGGAGAGAGAACAATTTTGATAATGCAATAAACAGCTACTTTCAAGCGCTGTCTCTATCGAAGCATGCTGAATCTACCCTGCAAATTGCCAATATTTACGACAACTTGGCTAGAATATATATGTCTAAAGGTGAGACCGGATTAATGTTTGAAAGCATTAACAAGTCGTTATCCATTAGAAAAGAAAAAGATGACCAACGAGGGATTCACCGAACTAAGCAAATATTATCATCCTACTACCGAAGCAAGGGAAACTACGCCGAAGTTCTTAGAAATGTGTTCAATGCTTTAAACTATTTCATTAGCATTTCCGACACTTTACAAATTGCACATTCCTACAACAGCATAGGCATAACATACAAAACGCTTAACAATTACGAAAAGGCTCTGCATTACTACAGGCAAAGCGAAATTTATTTCAAAAGTATTAATAACAAAAAGGGCATTTCAACCATCCTGAACAATATTGGATCCATCTATTTGCAAGAAAAGAACTACCAGGATGCCCTCGAAAACTTCACGAAAAGTTTAGAGATTGAGAACTCACTTGGGAATACTAGTCACATCTTAACTCGCTACAACAACATTGGTCTAGCTTACACGTACCTAGGGAATTTTAGTTCGGCCAGATACTACTTAGGTCTCTGTGTAGAAAGTCACACAAGATCAGGTTCGTTAATCAGGCTGGCCAATTCATACGAAAGTTTAGCGCAGTACCATGAAGTGCTCAATAATACCGACTCTGTAGAATTTTACCTACTAAAATCTTACAAACTTTGCGAAGAACTAGGCATTAAAAACCTACAAGCAAACATTGCTTTAAAATTAAGCCAGATTTGTTACAACAGAGGCAATATGGATAATGCCTACAAACTACTTGAAACACACAGAATGCTCAAAGAGAATGTTTTTTCATCCAACAATATTTATCGGGTTACTGAGGAGGAGTTCAACTACCTCAAGGCAAAGGACATCGAATTGACAGAAGCCGAGGAGAAGGGAACCCTTTATAAACTCATTTCCTTATCGAGTGCTCTGGTAATACTCGTGCTAATCTCAATAATCATAATTACGATACAAGTAAACAAATCGAGGAAAGAACACAAGAGAAGCAATAAACTTCATGATGAAATCAAAACACAAAAGGAAGAGCTGCATCTTCAAGG
The DNA here is from genome assembly GCA_002345825.1 of Bacteroidales bacterium UBA2295. Classification (GTDB taxonomy): domain Bacteria; phylum Bacteroidota; class Bacteroidia; order Bacteroidales; family Tenuifilaceae; genus Perlabentimonas. The sequence goes on along the minus strand of DDWD01000037.1, from coordinate 18,282 downwards.
GAAAGAGTTACTAAGCAAAACCCTTCGGTTAGGCAACGAAAATTCTGAAATATCGCACGCAATACAACAGCTTAATAAGCTGAAATCGGAATTTGGGGTTCATGGAAAACAAAAAATTCAAACAGTAATCCAAAACCTTGAACTTAGCAAGAATAACGATATCTGGGAAGAATTTGAGATTAGATTCTCACTGGTAAATAGTAAATTTTACGATACCCTACTCTCATCATACCCCACCCTAACAGTCAACGAAAAAAGGCTTTCAGCCTTGATTTACCTAAACTTTTCAACTAAGGAAATTGCCAAGATTCTTAAACAAACACACCGAAGTGTTTTGGTTGCAAAAAGTCGTTTACGCAAAAAGATGAACGTTCCTTCGGACAAGGAACTATCCAACTTCCTCTTCGATTTAGTAACCCCATAAACTTCTTTAAGCAAAGCCAATAGACTAGCCTGTTAACACTTTGTAACATTTATTTTTCAACTGTTAACCCTTTGTTGCATGCTTTCTTGAGCTGCAGTTGAATTCTCGTTTAAATTTGTTGTTGACAGCATAGTTTTTTAGGCAAATGTCATTGGAGTAGAGCTATTGGGAGATGCCATATATGGCATCTCCTAAACTTCGCCTTCAAGTATTATCTCTACCAAAAAAATTGATAAATGTATTTGTTCACAAAGACGTATTACCAACCTAAATTTTTTTCATCTCAATTTTTTTACTAAACCTAAACTTAAGATTTATGAAGAGGAAAATTGTCTTTCTTGGATTATTAATGTTCTTAGGTTTGCAGCTTGCGCTTGCGCAAACTCGTCAAATCACAGGAACAGTAACCTCATCCGAGTACGGGGATCCGATGCCCGGTATTTCTGTAATTGTAAAGGGTACAACAATAGGAACTGCCACCGATAACGATGGTCGTTACTCATTAAACGTACCTCAAGATGCAAGCATTCTTGTGTTTTCATTCGTGGGTATGAAAACACAAGAAATCGAAATTTCAGGCAATGTAGTAGATGTTGCCATGGAATTCGACATTACAGAACTTGAAGAGATTGTGGTAGTTGCCTACGGTACTGCAACAAAGGAGTCTCTAACCGGTTCGGTTGCAGCCGTTACAGCAAGTTCAATCGAAAAAAGGCCTGTTTCGAGCGTAGGTAGTGTGCTCGAAGGATTTAGTGCAGGAGTACAGGTTAACAACAGCTATGGTGAGCCTGGTTCAGATCCCAGCATTCGTATCAGAGGTTTCACAACTATCAATGGTTCTAACTCACCACTTTACGTGATTGATGGGGTTCCATTTGGTGGTAATATCTCTGACTTAAACCCTCAGGATATTGAAAGTTTAACTGTTCTAAAAGATGCCGCATCATCGGCTCTTTACGGCAACAGGGCATCAAACGGTGTAATCATGATTACAACGAAGAAAGGTAAAAGCAACCAATTATCTGTAAGGGCAAATGTTAACCAAGGCGTTTATAACAGAGGGATAAAAGAATACGAAAGGCTTAATGCGGACGAGTTTATGGAAACTATGTGGTTAGGTTATCGCAACCACCTTATGAGCGACCCCAACATAGCCTATTCGCTTGAGGATGCAAATACTCAAGCTTCAAACAGCCTTATGTCAACCTACTTGGAGTACAACATTTACGACAAGCCTGGAGACGAACTATTTGATGCAAACGGAAAACTAGTTTCTGATGCAAAAATCCTTCCTGGATACGACGACTTGGATTGGTTTAAATACATGGAGCGAATGGGTCACAGACAAGAATACTCAGTTAGTGCCGATGCAGCCACCGATAACAGCAACTATTTCTTCTCGTTAGGTTACCTTGATGAGCAAGGTTATGTAAAATCTTCCGATTATGAACGTTTAACTGCTCGTACAAACGTATCTGTAACACCAAAAAAATGGATGAAGGCTGGGATCAACATCTCTGGCTCACATCAGGTAAGCAACAATACCAATGGTAGCGCCGATAGTCATACTACATACGCTAACCCATTTTTCTTTGCTCGTAACATTGCTCCAATATACCCTGTTTACTTGCATGATCAAACCACAGGAGAATACATTCTTGATGAGGAAGGTAACAAGATTTACAACAGTGGAGAAGGACGCCCACAGTATGCAGGAAGACACGTAATATGGGAGTCAGAGCTCGATATGGACAGGACTTTCCGCAACACTATGCAGAGCATGGCTTTCCTTGATATCAATTTCTTGAATGATTTTACTTTCTCTGTGAAAGGTGACTTAAACCTAAGAAATAGTGAAAGCCAAACCTACAACAACGCTATAATTGGCGATGGTATGGGTAATCATGGTAGAGCTAGTCGCACTTTTTACAGATATAAAAACTTCACGTTCCAACAACAGTTAACCTGGGAAAAGAAATTTGATCGTCATAGCGTTGATGCCCTTTTAGCCCATGAGAACTACAACTACAACTACGCATATACCTACGGATACAAAACAACCGAGGTTTTTGCTGGTGGAACTGAACTGATAAACTTTACAGAAATTACAAACCTAACAGGATATCAGCATAATTATCGTACCGAGAGTTATCTTTCAAGAGTTCGCTATAACTTTGATAGTAAATACTACTTCGATGCATCATTCCGTCGCGATGGCTCCTCTCGTTTTTACAAAGAGAACCGTTGGGGTAACTTCTGGTCAACAGGGGCAACATGGATTATCACTCGTGAAGAGTTCATGGCAAACCTTAAGAACCAAATTAATATGCTGAAATTTAGAGCATCTTACGGTGAGGTTGGTAACGACAACGTAAACTCTTACTATGCATATATGGCTCTTTACACTATGGCTCAGAATGCTAACCTTGGCGCATCATACAAGATTCAAAACGATGCGCTGGATCTAATTTGGGAAACCTCTAGTTCATTTGGCACTGCTCTTGAAGGTCGCTTATTCGATAGGCTAGATTTCACCATTGAGTATTTTGACAAGCGTTCGCAAAATCTACTTTTTGATGTTAACCTGCCTCTTTCTGCAGGTGCCACATCAACTTCTTCTGCTGAAGCAACAATAACCAAAAATATTGGCTCAATTGCTAACCGTGGTATTGAGATTGCCCTCGACGTTGATGTTGTAAGAACTAGCGACTGGCGTTGGAATGTTGGTTTAAACGCAACAACTTACAAGAATAAAATCCTTAGGCTTCCTGAAGAGAACCGCGAAGATGGTATCATTAGTGGAACCAAGCGTTATATGGAAGGTCATGGCATCTACGACTTTTGGATGGATCAGTTTGTAGGGGTTGACCAAATGACAGGTATGTCGCTATATACTCCTGACTTTGAAAGATTTTACATTGGTGAAGAACCCGTTGAAGGGAAAAACCAAATACCTGACGAGTACACTGTACAAATTGGCGACGAGTACTACACGACCTACACCACTTACGCCAAAAAGGATTGGAGCGGAAGCGCCATTCCCGATGTATTTGGTAGCGTAGCGTCGTCAGTAAGCTACAAAAACTTCAGCCTATCAGCTTTGTTCACATACTCCATTGGAGGTAAAATTTACGATAATACCTACAGAAGTTTAATGTCAGTTACAGCTAACCCCGGTGCTCTTCATAAAGACCTTCTAAACTCTTGGGATGGTATCCCAGAAGGAATGAATGAAGATTCTCCAAACCGAATCGACAGCAACGGTATTCCTCGCATCGATTTCTACGAGAGCTCTTTAACTAATGCTACCTCAAGCCGATTCCTGCATGATGCATCATACTTTGTAGTTAAGAACATAAGCTTAAGTTACCAGCTCCCAAGCAACCTTCTAAACAAAATTGATGTAAGCGGACTAACGATTAACTTTGGAGTTGAGAACCTTGCTACTTTTACAAAACTTCAAGGTATGAACCCACAGCAAAGTTTTAATGGGATCAATAACAACGCATTCTTAACAGCGCGCGTATTCTCATTAGGAGCAAACTTGAGATTTTAACAACTTTTAAAACAGTTTAATTATGAAGACATTAAGAGTTAAATTACTTATACTTGTAGGCGTCCTGATGTTTTCCTCGTGCGGGAAAGACTATCTTGAAACTGAGCCAACCAACACAACAGGAACACCTACAATTTTTGAAACAACAGAAAATGCCAAGTTGGCAATTAACGGTATCAACAAGTTGATGACACGCCAACTATTAGGCTCACAGGGTTTTAATGGCGAAGGTACAATCAAGATGTACTACGGCAACTATCCTGGAAATAATTTCTTTGTAAACCTGCCAGGTTGGGCTGCTATTATCAATATGAGGTACTTAGAGAACGTTACATCAATATACGATTATTATCCTTGGTACTACTACTACATGATAGTAGGTAATGCAAACTCAATTATTCACAATATTGATGATGCTAGCGGACCTGAGAGCGACAAGCAGTTTATTAAAGCTCAAGCGCTTACTTACAGGGCATACAGTTTCTTTATGCTTTCGCAGATATACAGCAACCGTTGGAAAGACTCAAATAACGGAGCATCGGATGGTATTGTACTTAGAACAGATATTTCAACCGGTGATCAAGAGCTAGCAACCCTGGCAGAAACTTATCAGCAAATTTATGATGATTTGGATCTAGCTGTTGAACTTTTCAACCTTTCTGGAAAGTCAAGAGAAAGAAATTACGAAATCGATGTAAATGTAGCTTATGCTATCTTTGCTCGCGCCGCGCTTACCCGCGAGGATTACAGTACAGCTGTAACCATGGCTGAAAATGCACGCAATGGATACCCACTGATGAGCAACACCGAGTACGCTGCAGGTTTTTATGCTCCCACTTCAGAGTGGATTTGGAGTAGCTGGGGATCTTCAGACGAAACCCTTTACTACTACTCTTATCAAGCTTACATTGCATACAACTCAAATGCTTCAGCGGTAAGGAACTATCCTAAATGTATTAGCAAAGAACTTTTCGACAGGGTACCCGATACAGATATCCGCAAAAGTCTATTCCTAGATCCCACTGGTTATACATACAATACTTCAACAGGCTTAGCTGATGACGATCTAGACACTAGAGCTCGTGAACTATTCCCTGCCATATATTCAACTGCCCGCGTTTATGCTTATATGCAGTTTAAGATTGCGGCCGAAGATCTTCCTGGTGTAGGTAATCTTAACCACTTCCGTTCCTCAGAAATGGTACTTATTGAGGCTGAAGCCAAGTACTTCTTGAACGATGAGGATGGAGCACGTCAGGCTTTAACTGCACTTAACCTCGATAGTGGTCGCGACCCTAACTATTCCACATCAAACGCTGGTGAAACGTTACTTGATGAGATAAAGTTATACCGTGCTTTTGAACTGTGGGGTGAAGGTTTCGACTGGTTCGATATGAAGCGTTGGGGTGATGATATTGTTAGAAATACCGCAGCTAATGGTGGTAACTTTATTACCGACTTAGCAGTTACTATTCCTGCTAACGATCCAACCAAAAACAACTGGACCTGGATGATTCCTCAAAAAGAAACTGATTTCAACAAGCTGATTGGAACAGAACTTCCTGAATAACAAACCTTTCTTGCAACGAAAATGGGGGTTATCTTTGCATAACCCCCATTTTAATTATAATAAGAAATTTACATCTCAATAAAAACAACACCTCATATCAAATATTGATAATTCAGATTTGATTTACAGCCCCACCAAGCGCGATGCTGCTAGCCTAAGTTCATCTTCGCTCTTGCCAAAGCAAATTCGCATACGTTGGTTGTCCACCGAATCATGATAAAATAACGAAAGCGGGAAAGCGGTAACCCCAATAGTCTCGGCAAGCCAATTGCAAAAATCAACATCCTTTTCCTTGGAGATGTTCTCGTACCCCATAACCTGAAAATATCCGCCCTGAACCGGGAGAAGGTTGAACTTCGAACTTTTCATCAATGAGGCAAAGAGATCGCGTCTTTGCTGAAACTCTTCACGGAAAGGCGCCCAATTGCTTTTGCCATTCAAAAAATCGGCAAGAGCAAGCTGAATTGGAAGATTTACAGAATATATCTGGTAACGATGCACCTCCCTAAACCTCGACATGATAGGCTCTGGAGCCAAGCAGTAACCAATTTTCCAGCCGGGCACGCTCATGGTTTTACCCAACGATCCGATAATTATACTTCTCTCGGCCAGCTTGGGAAACCGGGCAATACTAAACATCGAATGTCCATCGAACACTAAATCGCCAAAGGCCTCATCGCTTAGTATATTGATTTTGGTCCCGTTGAGAATTCGCTGAAGCTGTTCAAGGTTCTCATCGGACATAACCATTCCGGTGGGGTTGTGAGGTGAGTTAAGGATTATCAGTTTGGTTTTACTACTAACCAGCTTGGTTAGGGCAGACCAATCAATTGAAAAATCGTTTGGGTTGAGATGAAAGAAAATGGGACGGGCTCCTCTGGCCTCAATGGAGGGAACATAGGTTTCGAAAGCCGGTTCGAAAACAATAACCTCATCACCCTCTTTGATAATTGATGATATTGCTGTGTAGATAGCCTGTATAGCTCCAGCAGTTATGGTGACCTCGGACTGTGCCGAATAGCTTGTGGCAAACTCTGTATTGTAACGATTGGCTATTATCTCTCTTAGCTCAGGAACACCCTCGCCGGGTGCGTATTTATTTCGCCCTGCCGACAGGTGTTTAACAAGCGAATTAAGCAGTTCAGGCTCACAGGGAAAATCGCTATGATCGTTGGACAGGTTAATCGCACCTGTTTCGCTTGCAATTTTAGCGTATTTCGAAACTAGGTCGTAGTAAGGACTCATAACGGATGTCTTTGTCATAAATTAACTTCTATTGTATAAGGGAGTGCAAATATATCAAAATGCCCAAAGGATTAGTAAATATATGCTATAAAGCTTGTCAAACGGTATGCCACGTTGTAAGTTGAGATACTTAAAAAACCTTACGAAGGCCTTGCTAATCTTCAAAAACCTGATTAAGAACCGACAACGATTTAATACTTTGTACCGATTCCATATGAAAGGTGTAGTAACTTAGCATTGCAGACAAAAATGCGTTTCGCTGCTTACCATTCAACATCAAGCTACCTGCATTGGTGTAATTAGTTATCAAGGTTTTGGATAAGATTTCGCTCAACTCCCTTGAGAAGAAAAGTGGATGAGACGGTTGAACAGGTACGAACTGTCCGTTTTTGTAATCAAAATAGGGTGTTAGTGTGGAATGGTTTCCGCTGGGGAAAAACCCGAGGTATTTTGATAGCTGGGCAAGGAATAGTAAGTGAAAATTGGAGATCCCATTATCAATGGCATCGAGCGATAGAATTGACGCATCGATAAAGCTAAACAGTGATAAATTGCTCTCCTCCTCGCGAACAGCACGATAAATAATCTCACCTAAAAAAATTGCGATGGCACTTTTTATGGGATTTAGATGAATGGCAAGGGGATGCGATACGGAAACCTCTTTAAGCCTTCCCATTCCATGGTTTTTGCCCGGATAAAAAACAACATCCACAATACTTAATGGATGAAAATATATGGCTTTTCGGCCACTCTTACCTTTACCGTAGGCGCTATTTACCATTAGGCTAACACGTCCAAAATCTTTGGTATAAAGGTAGGCAACCAAGCTATTCTCGCCATACTTTACAGTGTGCAGGGCTATGGATTTAGCTTTTTGCAACATCATCTTATAAAAACAAAACGTTCATTATTTGATGAATAGAATTTTCCCCACGACGGTCTCTGTTCCACTACTATCGGAACAAAAGAATAGGTAAACACCCGTTGACACCCTTATTCCATTAAAGTTGCGGCCATCCCACGTTGCTTGTCCTCCGTGGCTAGTTACTTCATACACCAAGTTACCGGCAATATCGGTAATTTTAACGTTGGTATTTTCCACCAGACCAGTTATCGTAATGGGGCCGTGAAAATCGGGGCGAACGGGGTTTGGGAAAGCATATACTTTCTCAAATTTATCCGATGGCTCGGTTGCATCGCCCCTGAACGATATCAAGCCCCTATCGGTAGCAAAGAACACCTCGCCCGTGACAGGGTGAATGCCAATGTGCTCGATTGTATTTGATGGTAAGGGGCTGTTGTCGCGAGTAAAATGTTGCAGCTGTTGCGAACCATCGGCCGATTGTAGATATACCCCGGAACGCTGAGTACCAAACCATTTCCGATTACCTCCATCTACGGCAATGGTTGTGATGGTTTGCGATTGGAGCAAAAAGGCTGCAAACCCATCGAGCTCATCGGGAACTCTAACGCGCTGTATAGCAAACTCGGCCGGTTCCATTACTCGATGGGGATTGTAACTTACCAAAACACCTTCGGTGGTTCCAACCCATAAAAACCCTTCGCGATCGAAGGCTAAACTTAAAATATCGCTGGGCAAGCCCTCTCCATCGGGGGCAATCAGGCTGGGCTTGCGTGCCCTGTGGCTTTCCATCAACCCGGGGTTATCTCCCGGATCGAGCACAAACAGGCCACCACCCGAAGGCAATATAACCCAAAGATCGCCGCTGGGCGAAAGAAAAATATCTGATTGCCGCTGCGAAGAGATTACGCTCTCGTAAGGAAAACTTTTCCAAGTACCATCAGCCAATCGAACAGAGATGGGATTTGGAACTCCTGCATTGGACACCCACATATTTCCTTTCGTATCGAAAACTACTCCACCCACACGACAATATGCTCCTGGAAGAATGGTTTGCAGCGAGCTATTCTCGGGGGTATAGTTATCAACCACCTGTCCATCGCGATAGACAACCACCCCGTGCCCCCATGATGAAACATAATACTCATTGAAGTTACTAAGGCTTTGTGTAATACGGACAGCATCGAAAAAATTGTGGTTAGCTGTTGTTCGCCACTGATTGTTTGATAACCGATGAAACATCAGAGGGAAAAACCTATTACCCCAAACATCGGTGCGGGCACCTGCTAGCACATAAACATCTTCAGCTGTAGGCATTACGAAGTACGATCGATCCTCATCGGGGCCATTGGGTCTGTGGTGAGTCCAGCTGCCCGGTTTTCCATATACAAGTCCATTGGAATTGTCGGCAATAATCAGATTGCCAACCTCGTCAATAGCTGCAAAATTTGGACTAAAAGACTCTTGGTCGTTGTACTGATTGATGAGGGTATACGCCGCTGGAAAATTGGTGTAAAGCAATATTCCTTGCCTGCTGGTTACAAGCAAGTGGTTTGAGTTTGCAGAAATATTCCGAATTTGCAAAAAACCAGTAATACTCTCAACCCAAGTTATTCCATCAAAAGCCCACAGGGCATCGGGTACCGATCCGCCTGGAGACTGAACAGCAAATAGTTTATCCTTAAAAAGAGCCAGTGATAAGAATTCGGAATCTGCTGGTAACCCTTGCTCTTGACTCCAATTAGCATAATGAATAAGCATAGGATTGTCGATTTGAGCGCTTAGCACCCCCACACTGGTGGCTGCAAAAATCTTATTTTCAAACTCTATGGTTTCATGCACCCAGCAATCGGCTCCTCCAGGCGCAATGTAGTAGGTATCTCTAATTTCGCGCTTATCTATATTTATTACCACTATACCAAAACCCGTAGATACAAGTATTTGCCCCTGTTTATCGAAGTAAAAATGATTTATGCGCTTGGAGCCTTGAATCTGTTTCTGCATCACAAAGGGCAGATTGACAACCCGCTGCTCATCGAAAACCAAATCGATATTGCCATTCTCGTAACCCACTGCAAGCATATTGTAACCTACGGAGTACTCAATTGCAGTTATTCCAACATCGCTAAGACCATTTACGGTACTGAGTTTCCCCGTGTGGCCCGAAGCTGGATTATACCAAAAAACGCCATTGCTGGCCGCTGCATAAACCCGATTGGCACCTATGGTCGAATAATTTGCTCGCCTGTAAGCAAAATGATCGCGCCACTTGCCCACTGGCACTTGGCTCACAGCGCTGGTTGAAAAAACAACTAAGACAATAAGTAGTAATCGTTGCCTCATTTTTACTGATTGGGTACAGAGAATAAACCAATTTATGGGTGAGATATTTTACAACGATATGGATTTTGCTGCAGGTATTTACTGCTGTAGAAGAAAATTGGCCAGCTGGGCAATGGCTAAACCACGATGACTAATCCTATTCTTAAGATTTAAATCCATCTCAGCAAAGGTTTGGGTGTAGCCATCGGGAACAAAAATCGGATCGTAGCCAAACCCCTCCTCACCAAGAAGTTTATCAATAATCTTTCCCCGAACAATTCCCTCGAACCGATACTCCACTCCATTAATAATAAGCGCCACCACGGTCCGAAACTGGGCTCCTCGGTTTGACTTATCCTTGAGATTGCGAAGCAGCTTAAGGATGTTATCATATGGTTTTTTTTGCTCTCCCGCATATCGTGCCGAGTAAACCCCGGGCTCCCCTCCTAGCGCATCTACCTCAAGCCCTGTATCGTCGGCAAAGCAATCAATCTTATATCGATTGTAAATATGCCACGCCTTTTGCGAAGCATTCTGGTCGAGCGTATCAAAATCTTCGGGGATATCCTCATCAAACCCAATATCGGCAAGCGATTTAAGGCTAAAAGTACTCCCCAAGATGTTTTGAACCTCAAAAAGCTTATGCTTATTGTTTGTGGCAAAAACTATGTTGCGCATAGCAAGCTGCAAATTACCTTGGATTAATGCTCATAACGGGTATGTGACCAGCCTGACCCACAATAGTATGCTCATGTGGCTCAAGAATAAAGTTACCATCGCCCGACACCTTGGTTGTCATAATCACAATTAAATCGGCACGAATATTAACCGCTAAATCCAGAACTTCCTCGGCGTAAGGTTTTTGCCCAGGCACAGTATACACCTCGTATTTTGCGCCCTTCTCGTCGAGGTATCGAACTGCCGACGCCATGTTCAAATCGACCTTGGCCACAAGTTCTGGATCGGAAACGTTGGGTTTAATCAGATGGAATTTGGATACGTAGTAATCACAGAAGTACGATATCCAGCTATGCTTCTCCTTATTCTCCACTGTGAAATCGATGGGGAAAATGATATCGTCGTAACGTTTATTAACAGGTGGTTCCTGAATGGTGATAAAAGGCACTGTTGATTTTGTGATGACATTAAGCGTAGGCAAATTACTTAAATCAACACGGCCTTTTACGCTTGCAGATCCCATGATTACGATACTGGCATTAATCTCGATGGCCGTTTTAGCAATCTCATCGGCCACTTCGCCGATCTTAACCACTATGCCGGGGCTCACGTTGTACTTCTGCTGGGTTAGCTGCACCACCTTATCAAGCTTTTGCTTAACCTCATCAACCTCATTAGCCAATTTAACCACATGAATCAAAACTATTGGCTCACCAACCACACCCGAGACCCTCACTGCGTGCTGGAGCGCATATTCAGCTGGCTGCTTAAAATCAGTGGGGACCAAAATTTTTTTCTTGTCAGTATCCATATATTTTATAATTTTATAATGTAGATATGTAGCCGTTTCAACTAAAAACTTCCTATTTATTCATTATTCACACTATTTTAGTTTCTTTGCAAAAGGCATCATGCAACGACACCAAAACAGCAGCAATTACAAAGGTCTAAGGTATGAATTTTCTTAACTTTTTATTAACGCTACAACTATTTTTTTTGCTGGGCTTCCCCTTTGCTGCTAACAGTCAGCCTACTAAAAACAACCCCACCAATACGCCCAAACCCATTATCAACAAAATTGTATCGCTCCCGGTTGGGCATTTCTCCAACTTTAACAGCATTGTTACAGCCAATAGCCACACTATACTGCTGCAAAGCAGCAATCTGCTTTGGATTTACGACGGCATCAACTGGGAGAGCATAGCCTACCCCGAAAAACCTATTTTCACAGAGAATAATGAGGGTAATCTGTACCTATCATACGGAAAAACAGTAGAATCGATAAGCTTTAGCAATAGCGGTTTTATTAGGAGAGAAACGGTGGTAAATCCCAACGAAGTTGGTGGTACAGACAACATATCGAGCATTAAGGTTAATGAGGATGAAGAGCTTTACTTCACTTCGTCAAATAATCTTTGGCATTACACCAATACCATTGAAAAGATAGACTCATCGAACCATTGGATAAGGTTAATGGGGAATTCTAAGAATATTTTTTACACTAAGGACAACCACAAGCTTTACCCCATCGCAAATACAGAAGCGAATAGCACAGAACAAAACCACCTTGCAGCAAGCTTATCAAATCAAACAATAGACATTGTAACCCTAAGCGGTATACAATACGCAGTAAACGAGGGATTTCCCTGGATTCAATCTCTTAACAAAACCAAGAGTATACCCCTTAGGCTTAACAGCAACACTCAAATCAAAAAAGTAAAGGTAAAAAAAGGGATCCTCTACCTGCTAACCAATTCCAACCAATTACTTATCATAAATAGCCAGGAGAGCGATCACCATACCATTGACCTTAACGCACACCCATCAATTGATAATATTATTGATTTTTACCCTTACTCTAATAGTTCGATACTGATTTTAACACCTACCGAAGTATATAGTTTTCCCTGCACAAGTGTTGCCGGAGTTTACTCAGGCCTATGCAGTGCCCAAGGAAAGCCCATAACCACGGTAGAGAACAATGGAATTATTTACTATGGAACAACTGACGGGATATTTGCAGCAAGCTACAATGGTAGTCCCAGCACGCTTGAATTTAGGCCAATTGAAAATATAAATCAGCAAGTTACCGGACTTTACAACAGCACCTTTGGCTGTTTTGCCTCAACAACAAATGGGGTTTACAAGCTTGAAAACTTGAAAGCGAAACTACTCGTTAAAACTCCATGGCTCAACACCAATGGTCTTTCTTTTGCAGAGTTTAACGATAGGGTATGGATTGTTGCAACCAACGACTCAGTTATATACACACAACCCATTGCGCCAAAGGTCTCAAAGGCCACTATGCTAAACCTACCAAATAGCACGCAAAAGGTAAGGGGATTGAAAGTATATGGCGATAACTTGATAATTCAATCAGATAATGACACTTGGCATATTAATCGGCTGAATGGTTCTGATGCCAATTGGCAAAAAATTGATACGCAACGCATTAAATTCGGGCAGATTCTATTCACAACCGATCATCAATCGAAACCATTTGTTTGGCAAAATGGGAGTTTATATGCTTTCGATATCAACAATATTGAGCTGGGAAAATTGTTGGTTTCGGACTCAACAGGTTCGCTTTTCCCTCTTTTAAGTTCCGATTCTACCCTTACAGTACTACGAACAGTTACACCCTTTTCGAACATCAGCACCATTTTACGTTACCGTTGGAAAAAGGATAAGCATCAGCTTCCTGATGCATCACCAATTGCCACAATCCCTACTAACGAAACCATTAAACAATCAGTATCATTATCTGACAGCATTTTACTGATTGTGTCGAACACCGGATTACATTACTACTTGAATACACATATAGAGATAAGCCCTCCAACAGTATCTATTGCAAAAGCAGTACTTCTCAACAGTGATAACTCGGCATACTTAAGATCAAGCTACATCAATAACACGGAGACAGGCAGCGGCCCAACTCTGTCGCCACACCTACGAAATATAAGAGTTACTTTTGGCACAAACCTGTCGGGTAAATGGGAAACAAGCAGCAGCAACGCTCAATTCTCAAGTTTTCTAAAGGATTACGACAAGAGCTGGACACACTGGACCGCATCGAACATCCGTGAAATCAACAGGCTCTCACCGGGTGTTTATACCCTAATGGTAAAATCAAAAAATTTCTGGGGGATTGAATCCGAAGCGGCTTCTATTACCTTCACCATCAGACCCTACTTTTACGAAACCCCATACTTTGTTATCTCGTTCATCCTTTTAGGTTGCATAGCACTATATGCTTTCTATAAATGGCGAAGATATCTGCATGCCAAGGATCGTTTTAAACTCGAAACCCTAATCAATAATCGTACAGAGGAACTTGTTCGTGAAAAGGAAAAAACCGACAACTTGCTGGCAAGAGTACTACCCAAAGAAACGGCATCGGAGCTAAAGGAAAAAGGCAGAGTTAATACGCAACGGTTTCAGGTGGTCACCGTTCTTTTCTGCGACATTGAAGGGTTTACCCGAATCACAGATGAAACTAATCCAGAAGCCCTAATTGATCAGCTTGACAAATTCTTTCTACACTTCGACTCAGTAGTGGAGAGATATAGAATAGAAAAAATAAAAACCATTGGCGATGCGTATATGTGCGCAGGGGGTATTCCTCAAAAAAACAGAACTAACCCCGTTGAAGTAGTTCTTGCTGCATTAGAAATGATACAGCATATGAAGAACATTATGTACCAATCGCAATCGGAACAGAATATTTGGGAAATACGCATTGGGATTGATACCGGCCCCGTAATTGCAGGCGTTGTTGGGCGCAATAAGTTATCCTACGATATTTGGGGCAGCACGGTAAATACTGCAAGCAGGATGGAATCGTCGGGAATAGCAGGCCAGATAAACATATCGGGCAACACGTATATGCTAGTACGAGACTACTTTGAATGCACCTACAGGGGTAATATGCCGGTAAAAAACAAAGGCGATATCCAGATGTACTTTGTGAAAGGAATTAAGCCCAAGCTATCGGTAGATATGAATGGTATCGTTCCCAATAACGAATTCTTCATCCTACTTCAACTCATCAGGCTGGGCGACTTGGAGGACTTTGTGCTAGAAAAGTTAGAAAAAGGTTTGCCCCAGAAGCTATACTATCACAATTTAAAGCATACAGTTGACGTTTACACACAAGTTGAGCTAATTGGCCGAGCAGAGAACGTGAACAATGAGGAGCTACTCCTTTTAAGAACAGCTGCACTATTTCATGATGCTGGACACCTTATAGATTACGACACGCACGAGGAGATGGCCGTAAAACTAGTTCACGAAATATTGCCCGAGTACTACTACTCAGAGAGGCAAATTGAGATAATTTCGGACCTAATAATGAGCACCAAGTTACCGCCTAAACCTAAAAACCTACTGGAAGAGATTATATGTGATGCCGATTTGGATTACTTAGGTCGCACAGATTTTATACCTGTATCGAACATGCTGTACCGCGAGCTGCACGAACACGGAAAAATTGGGACACTGCGGGAATGGAACGAAATGCAAATAAAATTTATAGCCAAACACTCATACTTTACAAAAACCGCTCGAAAGTTAAGAAACGTTAACAAAAAGAGTCAGTTGGATAAACTCCGAAAGTGGATGGAAGAAAATTAGAGTAAATTTTAAGCCATAGATTTGCAAGCGTTACAATAATAATTGCTACATTTAACGGGGATTTTATTTTGTATGTTCTCACAAATCTGCATATAGTATGAACACACCCAAAAAAGTTGTACTGGTCCCATGGGATTTCACCGATGGATCGGAGATTGCTCTCAAGCACGCCATACAGCTAGCTGAGGTTGCTGATAATGATATCCTTCTCCTTCACCTGCTGCCAGTTTCCTGGCTCTCTTCATTTCTTAACAAAAAATCGACTGCCCCCGAGGTAACCGAGCAGCTAAAGAAACGGCTTGAAGATGAGGCAACCCGAATTGCAAGAGGGACAAAGTGCCACATTTTTTCGATGGTGCTCGAGGGTAACCCCACCAAAATTATCAAGGAGCTTGTTACCACAGCAAATCTTAACCTAATAGTATCATTCAAAACCTATACTTACGAAAAGAAAAAGTACGAGTCGAGCCATTTCATGCGCAAACTCTCTGTAAAGAACCTTAACATTCCGTTCCTAATTGCCGAGTCGGCTCCTGTTCACTCTCACTATATTGAGATTGTTGTTCCCCTCGACTACGACAAGAAATACAAAGAAACTTTACACTGGATTATATACCTATCAAAATATTACAAGTGTAACATCAACCTTATTAAACCATACATCTCCGACGAGGGAAAAAAACGCAATATGGCCAACAACATTTACTTTACTAAAAAAATGTTGGATGGGAATAAGATTGTGTACGGTATAAAAACAGCCAAGCGTAAAAACACGTTCCGCGACGAGGTGATTAAGTTTGCCAACAACATTGATGCCGACCTTATACTAATAATGGCCGACAAGTTTGAGACCTATGCGAGAGATAGTAAAGACAAGACTCCCGCAAGAATTCCTTTTATGTGTATTACCCCAAGGGTACGCAAGTTGCAAGGGTTTTACTAGGACTTAGTATTTTCTCGACATCTATACAAAAAATCTGCATACCCCAGAATTGTTGAGGTATGCAATCTTTTTTAAAACACCACATTCATGAAGCGAAAGTTTAACCTTCAGCAAAAGCTCAACCTTCAGCAAAAAATCATTTTTACCATTGTTGGGGTAACAGCCATAATATACGCAGTGGCTATTGGTTACATTAGCACTTCGGCTAAAAATGCGGCTATGGACGATGCAATTGCAGTAACCATAGCAACAGCACAAAAATACGCTTCGGATATAAAAACAGCACTAGAGAAGGATTTGGCTACAACCAAAACGTTGGCCAACACGGCAAGTAGCTATGCCAAAATGCCTGAAGAGCAGTGGAAAGAACTCCTCCCTGATGTTTATCGTGAAGCAATGAAAACTAACCCACACCTTCTCTCGGTATGGGATAGCTGGGAGCTACAGCATATCGATAAGGATTACCAAAAAAATTATGGACGATACAAGGCAGAACTTTGGCGCGAAGGCAGCCAAATAAAAAGCAGATTTTACCTAGCAAGCCTAACGGGCGATAGCCCAGCCTATGCTAAAATCAAAAACAACCCGTTCGAAAGGATTGAAAACCCTTACTTCTCAAACTTTACCGGCAACGAGAAGGATAACCAGCTAATGACCAGCATGGTGGTGCCACTGCTTGAGGACAATAAGTTTATTGGTGTGGTTGGTTCCGACATTGCGCTTGAGAGCTTCTACAATATGATCCTTCAAATCCACCCATTTAAAAATAGCTATGCCTTTTTGCTATCCAACGATTTAAAGTATGTGGCTCACCCAACCCCCGATAAGCTGGGTGCAAATGCATTGGAGGATTACGAGACTCTTTTCAACAATTACAGTGTTGCGCAAAAAATTAACGATGGGCAGGAGGCTACATTTGAAGCCAGAGATATAAATGGGGTAACATCTTTTTTTGCAATCACACCCATAGTAGTTGGTAAAACGGCCAGTCCCTGGTCGTTGGCCATTGTGGTTCCCAAATCAACCATACTGGCTCAGGCAAATCAAAACTTTTTCATCTCTCTCCTTGTCGGGATATTAGGGCTACTATCACTTGGCACAATCATAGTGCTATTCTCACGAAACCTAACCTCGCCCATAGTAGCCATTACAGAGATGCTTAAGCGACTGGCCAAAGGCCACGTTGCCGACGATATGAAACTCCCAGTAAAAACAAACGACGAGATAGGCGAAATGGTTGCCGCCCTAAACACAACCATCGAGGCTCTGGGAGAAAAAGTTGATTTTGCCACACACATTGGCAAAGGGAACTTGGAAACTGAGTTTGAATCACATAGTGACGAAGACGCCCTGGGCAATGCGCTTATTGATATGCGCAACAACCTTAAACAGGCCGAAGTTGAAAATGCAAAGCGCAAACAGGAAGATGCGCAAAGGCAATGGGCAAACGAAGGGTTAGCCAAATTTGCCGAGATCCTTAGGCAAAACAACGACAACCTCGACAACCTTTCAAAATCTATTGTCCGTGAGGTGGTACAAACACTTAACGCCAACCAAGGTGGACTATTCCTGTTCAACGATGACGACACAAAGGATCCTCACTTTGAGCTTGCAGCCGCTTTTGCTTACAATAGAATTAAGCACCGCCAGAAAAAGGTGATGCTGGGCGAAGGGCTAATTGGTGCGTGTGCAATTGAAAAGAAAACCATACTGCTAACCGAAATCCCCGACGGTTACATTGAGATTACCTCGGGGTTGGGCAAAAGCAACCCTAATGCATTGGTAATAGTGCCGCTCATTATGGAAGATAAGGTTCTTGGAGTCCTAGAGGTTGCTTCGTTCAACACCTTCGAGCCCTATCAGGTCGAGTTTCTCGAAAAGGTTGCGCAAAGTATTGCATCAACCATCACATCGGTAAGGGTAAATATAAAAACAACCGAGCTGCTCACCAAAACCCAGCAACAAGCAGAGGAGATGCTTGCCCAGGAAGAGGAAATGCGCCAGAATATGGAAGAGCTGCAGGCAACTCAAGAGGAGTCGAGCCGAC
>DDWD01000176.1 GCA_002345825.1 Bacteroidales bacterium UBA2295 | reverse complement strand
GAACCAATTACTGTGGTTGGCAAATCCAACCCAATGCAAATACGGTGCAGGCCGAATTGGAGAAAGCCCTGTCAATTCTGCTTCGGCATGAGGTGTCGGTCGTTGGAGCAGGCAGAACTGATACCGGAGTGCATGCTTCGTTTTATGTAGCTCATTTCGACTCACCAAAGCGGAATTTACATTGGGATCAGAAAGTATTGGCTAGCCTAAATGAAATATTACCAAAGGATATAGCTATAAAGGAGATTGTTGCAGTTACCCCCGAAGCGCATGCCCGGTTTTCGGCTCTTTCGCGAACCTATGAGTACAGAATTAGCAGATACAAAAATCCTTTTAGTATCAAAACCAGCTGGTTGTACAAAGCCGATTTGGATGTGAATGCTATGAAAAGAGCAGCCAGCAAGCTGACTAGCTATACTGATTTTACTAGCTTCAGCAAGCTGGGGTCAGATGTTAAAACCAACAACTGTAAAGTTTTCTTTGCCCTCTGGGAAGTTCAAGAGTCAGAGTTGGTATTTACCATTAGGGCCGATAGGTTTCTAAGAAATATGGTGCGAGCCATTGTGGGAACCCTTATCGATGTGGGACGAGGAAAAATTTCCGAAGCTGAATTTACGCAGATAGTGGAGGCTAAGAATCGATCATTGGCCGGCACGTCAGCTCCTGCTGAAGGGTTGTTTCTAACCAACGTGGAGTACCCGGTTAACATATTTATTGAATAGAAAAGGCGCTGATTGCAGCGCCTTTTCTGTTGATTTATGGGGTAATTCTAGAATGCCGATTTGAGCGTAAGCTTAATGTTTCCAGAGATACCGTCTACAGTTACCGAAGCTTTTTCGTAGCTAATGTATGATGCGCTAAGCTTGGCCTCAGCAACGTTTAGGTTTGCAAATGAAAAGTTTCCATCAAAATCGGTGAAGGTCTCTTGTTGTGTCCCCTCGAGAACAACTTTAACCCCTACCAACGATTCGCCTGTGCTTGAATCGATTACTTTACCGCTAATATTTCCAATTAGGGCGGGAGCCGATTGAGAAATCTTTTCTTCGGCTTTCTCATCGTTATTTGTAACGGCCATTGCGCTCATCGAGGCCATCATTGCAATTATTAGAAGTGTGCTTAGCTTTTTCATTGTCCTAGTTAGTTATCTGTTTTGTTATGTCACAAAAGTAGGGCAATGATGTTAACCTAACATTAACTTGACTTAAGGCTTACGTTAAGTTTAAGCTAAGCAAATTCTATTCGGTCTTTTCCTTCTTCTTGATTCTGAATCGTTTCTCTTCTCCTTTTAGTAGCCGCTCAATGTTTTTTTGGTGCGTGAACAGTAACAGTACGGCAATTACCATCGAAAAAATTATGAGCGATGGGGTGGTGAACGAAAAGGCAAAAATTAGAATAAACGGAAATGTAAATGCAGCTATCATCGAGCTAAGCGATACATATTTAGTGAGGAGCAATGTGATGATAAAAACTCCAAAGGTAAATAACGTGGCCATTGGGTGTAATGCCAGAACTACACCAGCCAGTGTAGCAACTCCCTTACCACCTCTAAAACTGGCAAACACAGGGAAAATATGCCCAATCATGGCTGCCATCCCAAGTGCTAGTTGGAAATTGATAAAGAAACCCGTTTCGGGCGTGTAAAAATCTGTAAGATACAGTAGTCGAACAGCAGCATAGCCCTTTAGTCCATCAACAAAGAAAACAAAAAAACCTGCTTTAGCCCCCATAACCCTAAAAGTGTTGGTTGCACCAGCATTACCGCTCCCGTAATCACGCACATCAAGGTTGTAAAAAATTTTACCAACCCATATCGATGTGGGAATACTTCCTAATAAATATGCAAATATTATTGTGAGTATTTTAAAAATCCATTCCATACAATTGTCAATTTTGTGGCAAAATAGCCATTATTTTTTTTTCTATGCAAATATCAGGGTGTCGCTTTTCGTACTATAATCCTCTTGTTTTTCAAAATTGGAAACGTAATGTGCATTTAATTAACTATTTTGCATCATTGTTCATTCAACTCAATTAGTATGCAAGTTAGAAAGATATTTGGAATCTTAGCTAGAGTGGCTCTTGTTAACACCTTGCTTTTGGTCTCAGCGGTATGTAATGCCGATGAGGGGATGTGGCTTATTTCGTTGGTAAAGAAAAACCTACAGCAGATGCAAAGTATGGGCTTGCAACTGTCGGCCGACGACATTTACAGCATAAACAGAAGTAGTTTGAAAGATGCCGTTGTTTCTCTTGATGATGGTGGCTGCTCTGCCGAAATTATATCACCCAATGGGTTGATGCTAACCAATCATCACTGTGCTGTGGGTGATATTCAGTACCACTCTACAGTGAGCAACAACTTGTTGCATAATGGTTTCTGGGCCGCTAGCCAATCCGATGAATTGCCTGTTCCTGGCAAAACGGCTCTAATTTTACAACGGGTTGAGGATATTACCGAACGAATTTTACCCGAGGTTGATTATAATTCCCCCAATTATTTTACAGAAGTAGAACAAATTGGTGCAAGGATAAGCCGAGATGTAGAGGAATCAGAGAAGGGAATGTTTGCCAAAGTTGTTCCAATGTTCAATCATAATCAATTCTACCTGTTTGTATATTACCGATATACTGATATCCGCTTTGTAGGGGCACCCCCCTCGAGCATTGGGAACTTTGGTGGCGATGTTGATAACTGGCGTTGGCCTCGCCATACTGGCGATTTTGCACTTTACCGCATATACACCGCACCCAATGGTAAACCAGCCAATTATAACAAGCGAAACGTACCGTATCGGCCCAAACATTTTTTCCCTATCTCATTACAGGGCGTTGTGGAGGGCGATTTTACAATGGTTCTTGGTTACCCCGGAACTACATATCGATACTCGAGTTCATATCATGCTCTTAATGAACGCGACGAGGTGGCTCCGTGGGTTGATGAGGTGTGGGGAAATTTTATCACCTCAATTAAGGATGCTATGCAAAATGATGCTGAGGCAAAAGTTAACCTTACCGATAAGCATGACATGCTGGTTAATTTTTGGCAAAAAGATACCTATCAGGCCCAGTCGATGTTTCGTTTTGATGTGGTACCACGCCTTAAGGCGCGAGAAGATAGCCTTTTGGTATGGTCCAAGGGTAATGCTGGTGAAATTAACTATTCACAGGCTTTGAAAGATATAGAGAGTTACTATTCCGACATTCGAAAAAATTCTTACGAGCCAATTTTCAGGAGTTTAAGCTCACTCGTTGGGTGGCCCGTTGAGGTTGGCAATATTATATACGGGATGTACGATTTAATTATGGAGCTTATTGCCGAAAAGCCATCGAAGCGAAGGGTTAGGAGAGAGGTGAACCGATTAAGGAAGGATCTTCCCGAGCTGTTTGCCGACTTTAACCCCGATCTCGATAAAGAACTTTATAGTGCTGCCCTTATTAGCCTAATAAAACATTTACCAAGCGATATTGACGACGAGATATTAAGAGAGTTGATGAATAACGACTATCCCGAGTTGCTTATGCCGTCGGTGGTGGATTATTTCTACGAAAATTCATACTTCTCATCAGCACAGAACTTGGAAATTTTTTTGGATACTCCTGTTGCAGATAGCCTGTATTCCGATCCTCTATTCATGTTACACCTTAGCTACGAGTCGCAGCTGGCAGCCATGTATGAGACTCTTGATTCCGCCTCGGCGGTTTTACAGCGCGCTATGCGCAATTACAACAAGGGATTGCTTAGTATGAATTCCAATGAAAACTTTTATCCCGATGCAAACTCTACAATGCGGCTTACGTACGGTAAGGTTGCGGGTTATATCCCCCAAGATGGTATCTGGTTTAAACCCTTTACCTATTTGG
>DDWD01000046.1:31466-33638 GCA_002345825.1 Bacteroidales bacterium UBA2295 | reverse complement strand
CCAACGAGGAGCTGCAGAGCACCAACGAGGAGTTGCAATCGGTGAATGAGGAACTTTTCACTGTAAACTCTGAGTACCAAACAAAGATAGAAGAACTAACCCGAATGACCAACGATTTGGATAATCTCCTAAAAAATACCGAGGTGGGAGCTTTATATCTCGATCGTAAGCTGTGTATCCGTAAGATAACACCAGCGGTAACCCAAATTACCAACATTTTACCTACCGACATTGGCCGTCCCATATCTCATATATCCTTTATGCATAATTATAAGGAGCTGGTTGACGATGTGAATAGCGTTGTAGAGAGCCTACAAAGTATTGATAAAGAAATAACAGGTACCGATGGCAAGGTATGGCAAGCCCGTGTGCGCCCATACCGAACCGATTACAATGCGGTGGAGGGGATAATGATCACCTTTGTCGATATAACACGGCTTAAAGATTATGAGAAATCACTAAAGCAGAATGAACAGAAATACCGACAGATAATTGAAAACACCGAGGCAGTAGCTTGGGAGTACGAAATTGAAACCGATAAATGGACCTACGTTGCCCCCCAGGTGGAGAAGATGATGGGCTATAAACCCAGCGATTGGACCGATTTGAAATTCTGGGAAGGTAATGTTCATCCCGATGATCGGGAGTGGGCATCGCTTTACTGCGCTGAGTGTACGCAAAGAGGCGAGGATCATACCTTTGAATATCGGTTTAGGAAAAGGGATGGTAACTACCTATGGATTCGCGATGTGGTGAGCATTGAGATGAAAGATGGTAAGCCCCATAGGCTTCGAGGGCTGATGTTTGATATTACGGAGAAGAAGGAGGTGGAGCAAAAGCTTACCCTTAGCGATGATATTTTTAATTACTCCATCGATATGCTGGCTATATCGGGTTTCGATGGCTACTACAAGACCCTAAATCCTGCCTGGGAAAAAACGCTGGGTTGGAGTACTGAGGAGCTAATGGCAAAGCCATGGATTGAATTTGTTCACCCCGACGATCATAAGAAAACCCTTAGCATTAAAACCGAGCTGGTAAACGGACAGGAGATCTTTCAGTTCGAGAACCGTTACATCTGTAAAGATGGTTCAGTGAAATGGCTGTCATGGCGTTCATTCCCCTACACCGAGAATAGAGTGATATTTGCTGTGGCCAGGGATGTTACACAGCTTAAGGATATAGAAGAAGGGTTACGCCAGAGCGAGGATGTATTTAACCATTCCATTGATATGCTATGCATTGCTGGATTCGATGGGTACTTTAAAACCCTTAATCCTGCATGGTCTAAAACATTAGGGTGGACTACTAAGGAATTACTAGCCAAGCCCTGGCTCGAATATGTTCACCCCGATGACAAAGAGACAACGGAAAACGCCAAATCTACTATAGTCGATGGTCAGGAGGTATACCAATTCGAGAACCGTTACATTTGTAAGGATGGCTCGGTTAAGTGGCTATCTTGGAATTCTTTTCCTTATCCCGAAAGAAATATAATGTTTGGGGTGGCCAGAGATGTTACCCTATTGAAACAAACGCAAAGGGAACTGGAGCAAAGCCGCGAGCTCTTCCAAAAAACGCTAGATAACAGTCCGCTGGCCAAAACCCTTCTCGATGCCGAGGGGAATATAATATATGCCAATAAACCCGCCGAAAAAGTTTTTGGAATAACCAAAAAGGATGTGGAAAATAGAACCTACGGCGCTGCCTCATGGAAAATAACTGGACTTGATGGCAAACCAATTGAACCCGATAAGTTACCCTTTGCAGTTATTAAAAGAACTAAGAAAAACATTAAGGACTTCCGTCATTATATCGAGGTGCCCGGTAAGAGCAAGGTTCTGTTATCGATATTCGGATCGCCCGTTCTCACACCCGATGGGAAGTTCGATGGAGCCGTGTTTAGCATAGGGGTGGTAGAATAGTAATGGAGAAAGAAGGACGAAAAGGCGTCTATAAGGAATGTCTCATAGGCAGTGACAATATATTAATAGTAGCTAACATTAACATCCCGTACCTGTCTGCCTAGCCTAGGTCAACTGGCGACAGGCAGGCCTACGGCACGGTAATGTTCTTTTTGGCAAGGTTTTTACCGATATTCAGTCCCTGCCTGCCTAGCGGGACAGTAAATCAGCAAGGTGAACCAGTCGTTTTTGTCCCGTAGGGACAATA
>DDWD01000046.1:0-31371 GCA_002345825.1 Bacteroidales bacterium UBA2295 | reverse complement strand
CATATTGAACAAACATTTATAAAACAAAATTATGGCAAACACATACACCCAAATTCATATACAGGCAGTTTTCGCGGTTCAAAACCGTGATTGCATAATTATGCCCAGCTGGAAGGACGAACTTTACAAGTACATTACAGGGATAGTGCAGAACAATAAACATAAACTGCTAACCATTAATGGAATGCCCGATCATATCCATATTCTTTTTGGATTCAGACCCACCCAATCGCTATCCGACCTTATGCAGGATATTAAGGGTTATTCATCAAAATGGATTAATGATAAGGGGTTTGTAAAAGGTAAGTTCTCCTGGCAGGAGGGTTACGGGGCTTTCTCATATAGCAAATCTGAATTACATAGAGTTATTAATTACATTGAAAGACAAGAGTCGCATCACAAGAAGACCACATTTATTGAGGAATATCTTGAGTTTTTAGAGGAATTTGAAGTAGATTTTGATGATCGATATATTTTCAAACCAGTTATTTATTGACTATTCCGTACCTTACGGCACGGTAACGTTCTTTTTCATAATGTTTTTTACCGATATCCTGTCCCTAGCGGGACAGCGAAATGGCAAGCCTAATACAGCAAAACAAGAATGTCCCGTAGGGACAAGATATCGGTAGCAATATCAAGCATAATCGGAGTTTTGTCCCGTATGGGACAAAATATCGGTAATAAAGGTAGCGTTGCGAATAATGTCCCGTAGGGACGAAAAATAGGTAGTAAGAAATATTCAGTGCATTGTTTTGTCCCGTAGGGACAATATATCAGTAGATATCTAACATTAATATCCCGTACCTACGGCACGGTTACGCTCTTTCACAACACCTTTTTACCAATATCCTGTCCCTAGCGGGACAGAGAATTGACATAACGAATACAGCAAGGTACGAATTGTCCCGTAGGGACAAAATATCGGTAGATAAATGATCAACAATAAACACCTGTCCCGTCAGGGACAGAATATCGGTAGCAAATAAACATCTGTCCCGTAGGGACAAAATATTGGTATTAGATAAATAATTAGCAGCAAACACCTGTCCTGTAGGGACAGAATATCGATAAAAATATCAAGCAACCCAGCAGTTTTTCCCGTAGGGACAAGATATCGTTAAGAAAACAGGCTAACGCAGAAACCCAACAACCATGGAAAATACAAACAACAACCGCAAGGAAGCTCTCCGCCAGAGGATTGAGGACGTGCTGAAAAACCGGAAATCGAATTTTAGCGATTTGGAGAGCAAAACCCTTGAGGAGATACTCCAGGAAGTAAGCATCTACCACCAGGAGCTGGAGTACCAAAATCTTGAGCTGCAAAGGGTGTACGGTGAGTTGGAAAAAACCCAGACCCACTATGTTGAACTTTTTCAGGATGCCCCCATGGGATATGTCGTGGTTGATGAAACCAATACTATCCTATCTGCCAATAAAGCGTTTGCCAATTTTTTTGATGGCAAAATAGATGATATTACTGGGAAAAAAATATCAAAGTACATTCACCCCAATTTCCAAGATCAGTTTTACCTCCTGGTAAAAAAGGTTAGTAAGGAGAAGAAAAAAAGCAGTGTTCTTGTTAGGTTGAACTGCGAAAAGGAGATATTTGTTAAGCTTGAGTGTAATATTCAGAAAGAGAATGGGAAAGTCTTCTACCGTATGGGCTTCCTCGATGTTACCCGCGAGGTGATTAACGAGCAGCAGCTAATCGATAGCCGAGAGCGCTACCGTGCGGTTGCCGATTATGCCTACCACTGGGAGTACTGGCAAGATCCTCTGGGAAATCTGCTTTACATGTCGCCCTCATGCGAGCGCATTACCGGTTACTCAAAGTATGAGTTTTTTGACAATCCTCAGCTAATCGAGGCAATTATCCATCCCGAAGATAAGCATCGGTTCGACGAGCATAAATCCGTTGCAATTCACCCTGGCGAAACCCGAGTTGAGCATATTACCGAGTACCGAATTACCCGAAAGGACGGACTGGTTGTATGGATTGGCCATGCCTGCCAGAATATTTTCAAGGAAGATGGAGAGCATATAGGACTAAGGTCAACCAATAGGGATATCACCCAGCGCAAGCAAGCTAGAGAAGAACTTAAGCAGAATGTGAGGTTGCTTAATGAAACCCAAAAAATTTCTCATGTTGGGAGTTGGGGGTTAAATCTTGAAACCAATGATTTGTTCTGGTCCGATGAGATTTACCATATCTTTGGTATTGATCCGCAGCAGTTTGAGGGCTCGTACGAGCGATTTCTAGAGGCCGTGCATCCCGATGATCGGGATGCAGTGAATGATGCATATGTTAGTTCCCTCCGCGATGAAACGAATAACTATGAGATTGAACACAGAATAGTTAGAAGGGACAGCAATGAGGTTAGGTATGTATATGAAAAATGCTACCACGAGAGGGATAATAGTGGTAGGGTTATCCGTTCGGTGGGGATGGTTCAGGATATTACGGAGCGAAAGCAAAGGGAACAAAAATTGGTAATTAGCGACAGAATCTTTAATCACGCTCTCGATATGCTCTGCATTGCAGGGTTCGATGGGTATTTTAAAACCCTAAATCCGTCGTGGTCCAAAGTGTTGGGATATAGCACCGAGGAATTACTGGCAAAGCCATGGCTCGAGTACGTCCACCCCGACGATGTGGAGGCAACCAAAAACATAAAAGCCACAATTGTTGATGGACAGGAAATATATCAGTTCGAAAACAGGTATATCTGCAAGGATGGCTCCATTAAGTGGCTATCGTGGAACTCGTTTCCGTACCCTAAGGAGAGTATAATGTATGGGGTGGCCAGGGATATCACATTTAAAAAGCAGGCCGAGGAAAGGCTCCAGTCTAGCGAGCTTAAGCTAAATGAGCAAAACGAGGAACTAACCGTTTTGAACGAGGAGTTAAGCCAGGCAAATGAGGAGATACTTCAGGCTAACGCCGAGCTACAAAGAACCTCTGAAAAACTTTTTCGAAGTGAACTTGAACTTAAGCAACAAATTTTGGAGTACGCAGCACAAAACGAGGAACTAAATCAGATGAACGATGAGCTCCGCAACGTAATGGAGGATC
Source organism: Bacteroidales bacterium UBA2295 (assembly GCA_002345825.1). Lineage (GTDB taxonomy): Bacteria > Bacteroidota > Bacteroidia > Bacteroidales > Tenuifilaceae > Perlabentimonas. The sequence goes on along the minus strand of DDWD01000046.1, from coordinate 28,295 downwards.
TTAACGAAAGTAACCTGCGCACAAAAGCTATCCTTACGGCTTTACCCGATATAATGTTTGTCCTCAATAGAGAGGGAGTATACATCGATTACTATTCGCCCAACGATTTGCTTTTGGCAGCACAACCCTCGGAGTTTTTGGGTAAGTCTACATTCGACATACTACCCAAAGAGATTGCAGAGATGAACAAGAGAGCTTTGGAGCAGCTTTTCGAAACGGGTAATTATCAGTCGTATTCATACAGCCTACAAGAGAAAAACGATACAAAGTACTTTGATGCCAGGCTGGTCCAATTTGGCGTTGATAAGGCACTAGCTATAGTACGAGATATTACTGAGCAGAAAAAAGGACAGCTAACCATAGCAAAAAGCGAGCAATACCTTAATACCATACTCCATACCTCTGTCGATGGTTTCTGGATTACCGATTTAAATGGTAACCTTTTGGATGCTAACGAGGCATTCTGCAAAATGTCTGGATACTCATATGCTGAATTGCTAAATCTGAAAATTACACAAATTGACGTTACCGAAAGCCCTGAGGATATCAGGAAGCATATTGATAGAATAGTTGAGGTGGGCTCTGATATTTTTGAAACCAAGCACCGCCGAAAGGATGGAACCCTATTCGACGTTGAGGTATCGGTATCGTACTTAGATGCCGATGGTGGTCAGCTAATTTGTTTTACCCGGGACATCACCGAGCGTAAGCATGCCGAGCAGGAGCTGTTAAATAGTAATCAAAATATCAACTTCTTGGCCAACTCGGCAATGTCTTTTGTTGATATACATACCACTAACCATTTCTATACATTTATTGGCGAAAGTGTTCATCGGCTAATACCTGAGGCATACATTCTTGTTAATGCGGTACATCCCAATGAGCTGTACCTTAAAACTGAGGCAGTTTTTGGGAAAAGTCATATAATCAGCAAAGCCTCAAAAATTATTGGTTACAATCCTGTGGGTAAGACATGGGAAATTAACGAGGCTTTCCTAGAACTAGCCAATGGAAAGTTAGCCACACTCAATGGAGGAGTGTACGAGTTAAGCTTTAAACAATTGCCAAAGGTTGTTGCTAATGCCATAGATAAATTACTAAACATTAGTAATATATGTGGCTTGGCCGTTATTTCAAATAGTTCAATTGTATCAAACATTGTTATAATCCTTCCTCAGGGAGTAACTATTTCCAATGCCGAGACCCTAGAGATTTTCGTGAAGCAGGCATCCATTGCCTACAATAGAATTGTTGCGGAGGAAAGCCTACGTATTAGCGAGGAGCGTTTCCAACTCAGCATGGAGGCCACCAACGATGGGCTATGGGACTGGGATGTAAAAGCTAAAACGAACTATTATAGTCCGGCTTACTACACCATGTTGGGTTACCAGGTAGGCGGGTTTTCAACATCTAGCTCCGAATGGAAAGACTTGGTCCATCCCGATGATCTGAAATGGGTTAAGGAGGAACACGCTAAATGCGTAAATGGTATTGCCGATTCTTTTGATATCGAATTCCGAATGAAATCATTTACCGGAGAGTGGAAATGGATTTATTCCCGAGGAAAAGTTGTTGAGCGAGATAGTAAAGGCATAGCCCTAAGGTTGGTTGGTACCCATGTGGATATCACAGAACGAAAGCAATTTGAGGAAACCCTAAAGCAAAGGAATCATTTTATCCAAACCGTACTCGATAAACTTCCCATTGGCGTTGCTCTTAACAATATTGATGAGGGGCAGGCCACCTATATAAATAAAAAATTTCAGGAGATCTACGGTTGGAGCGAGGAGGCGTTAAAAAATATTCCCCAATTTTTTGAAAGGATATACCCCGACAAGCACTACCGCGAGGAGCTAATGGGGCGCATTATGGCCGATATCCAGTCGGGCGATCCCGAACGTATGCGCTGGGAAAACATTAAGGTTACGCAGGAGAATGGCAGCGTTAGAATTATTAATGCTGTAAATATCCCGCTCTTTGAGCAGAACACCATGGTATCAACTGTAATTGATGTTACCGAGCAGAAAGAATTTGAGCAAGCGCTAAAAGAGAGCGAAGCTCGTTTTAAAGCCCTGCACAATGCATCCTTCGGCGGTATTACCATTCACGACAAGGGATTAATTCTCGATTGCAATCAGGGTCTATCCCAAATAACTGGATACTCTCAGGAGGAACTAATTGGTATGGATGGCTTGCTGCTTATAGCCGAAGAAACCAGGGAAATGGTAAGGGAAAAGATACGCGCTGGTTACGAAAAGGCATACGAGGCTGTTGGCATTAGAAAGGATGGATCAAAATTTCCCTTGCGCTTGGAGGCACGAAATATTCCATACAAAGGCAAACAGGTTAGGGTTGTTGAGTTTAGGGACATTACCGAAGAAAAAAGGCTTCAAGATGAGTTAAAGGAGAGTGAACTCACATTTAGAGCACTCTTCGAGAAGGGCCCCATTGGCGTGGCTTACCATAAAATGATATACGATGAAAAGGGAATCCCTGTAGATTACTACTTTATTGATGCCAACGAAAGTTACAAGGAATTAACAGGAGTTAATCCCAAGGGGAAATTAGTAACTGAGGCATTCCCTGGAATTGAAAACGATCCGTCCGACTGGATCGGAACTTTTGGTCAGGTGGCTAAAACAGGAAAAGAAATCAGATTTCAACAATACCTCCAGCCTAACGATAGGTGGTACGATTGCGTTGCTTACCAGTACAAACCCGATCATTTTGTTGCAGCTTTCCTCGAAGTAACTGATGCTAAGAAAGCTGAAATGGCACTTCAGAAAAGCCAGGAAATTTTAAGCGAAACCCAAGAGCTAACCAGAGTTGGTGGTTGGGAATGGGATGTGGAGAAGCAGATTATGACATGGACCGATGAGGTTTACAGGATTCATGGGCTAAGGAGGGAAGATATTCAAGATTATGGAGAAGGTACCATTGCCAAAAGTATAGAATGTTACGCACCCGAAAATCGTTCTAAAATTAATGAATTATTCAGGCGATGCGTTGAGCATGGCGAACCCTACGATTTTGAAGTTCCTTTTACTAACGTGCAAGGGCAAAAACTGTGGATTCGTACTACGGCAAAGGCCAATTATGCCAACGGCAAAATAGTTAGCGTTATTGGTAATATTATGGATATTACCGTGCGTAAGCAGGCCGAACTCGCCCTTCAGCAGAGCGAGGAGCGGTTTAAAATGTTATTCGAAAAGGCTCCTGTTGGCTATCAGTCGCTTACTGAGGATGGTTGCTTTCTCGAGGTTAACGAAACTTGGCTTAGCATGCTGGGTTACACCAAGGAGGAGGTTATTGGTAAGTGGTTTGGCGATTTTCTTACCCCAGAATATACCGAGGGATTTAGAGAGCGATTCCCAATTTTTAAAGCTGAGGGGAAAATACACTCCGAGTTTAAAATGGTGCGTAAGGATGGCTCCGAGGTATTTATTGCCTTTGATGGGCGAATTGGGTACACTCCAAAAGGGGAGTTTCAGCAAACCCACTGCACGCTTAACGATATTACTGAGCAGAGAAAAGCCGAATTTGCTCTCCGCGAAAGCGAGGAGAAGTACCGAATGCTTTTCGAGGCCAATAAGGATGGTATCGCCATATTTAGGGTTCTCCCCGACGAGAGCCCCTCTACCTTTATTGAGGCAAACACATCCGCAGCTCAAATGCTGGGCTATACCTACGACGAGTTTGTGAAGCTTAGCGTACTTGATTTGGAGGTAGAAATGGATAATAGTTTGATTGAAAGAAGGGTTAAGGATATTAAGACTAAGGGTATGGCCGAGTTCGAAACGAAACTAAGGCATAAGGATGGCCGTTTGATATATGCTAATGTTAGGGGAATTGCGATAAATTATTTGGGTGGGCCGGCAGTGCTAAATATTACCCGCGATATTACCGAGCGCAAAAAGGCCGAACAAGCCCTTCGCGAAAGCGAGGAGATGATGCGCAGCTCACAATCCGTGGCACAAATTTGTTCCTACTCAACAAACCTGAATGAGGATGAGATAGGGAAAAGCGCCTGGGTATGCTCGCCAGAATTTTATAAAATATTTGGAATAGACGAAACCTATCCGCATACCATTGAGGGGTGGGCCAGATTTATTCACCCCGATTACCGCGACGAGGTGTTTGCTTACCATGAATCGGTTGTAAAGGAAAAAAAATCTTTCAATCGTGAGTATAAAATAATCCGTATTAACGATGGTGCAGAACGCTGGGTTCTTGGTACTGGTGAACTTGAGTACGATGAGCAGGGCAAACCAGTAAGAATGTATGGGGCAATACAGGATATTACCGAGCGTAAGCAGGCCGAAGAAGCCCTCCGCGAGAGCGAGGAAAGTTTTCGAATGCTGGCTGAACTAGCCCCCGTTGGAATTATTATTACCGATGAAGAACAGAATCCGGCTTATGCAAGTCCGATGTTCACTAAAATATTTGGGTATACAATCAACGATATACCTACCGTTGCCGATTGGTTTGTGCTGGCTTATCCCAATGAAGAATTTAGGAATGAGGTTAAGGAGGAATGGTTAAGATTTATCGAGGATGTTAAAAATGAAGGAAAGGTTGATAAACCGTTGGAATTTCCTGTTCATTGTAAAAATGGGATTGTTAAGCAGATAGAATTTAGACTAGCTGTGTCGGGCAATATTGATGTGATTGTTTTTACCGATATCAGTGATCGCAAGCAGGCCGAGCAAGCACTCCGCGAGAGCGAGGAGCGTTTCCGTGGCCTTTACGAGAACGCCACCGTGGGCATATACCGTACAACGCCCGATGGACAAATATTGTTAGCAAACCCTGCTCTCATAAGAATGCTGGAGTACTCAAGCTTCGAGGAGCTAACAATGCGTAACTTAAATAAACAGGATTATGAAACGGGTTACGAAAGAACCCAGTTTATGCGGCAGGTTGAGGAGAGTGGTGAGGTTAAAGGGTTGGAATCGGCCTGGAGAACAAAAAGCGGAAAGGTTATCAATATCTCCGAGAGTGCTAGAGCCGTTTACGACAATAAGGGAAAAGTGATTTACTACGAGGGCATTGTGGAGGATATAACCGAACGTAAAAAAGCTGTGGATGCGCTTAGGACAAGTCAGGAGCGTATCTCTAGCATATTCCGTGTGGCACCCATAGGCATTGGCGTGGTGGTTAATCGGGTGCTGAATGATGTGAATGAGACTATCTGCGATATGATTGGATATGACAAGGAGGAGCTCATTGGCAGGAGTGCCCAAATACTTTACCCCACCAAGGAGGAGTTTAAATACGTTGGAAAGGAAAAGTACAGACAAATTGCCGAGAAGGGAACCGGTACGGTTGAGACCCTTTGGCAGAAAAAGGATGGTTCAATTATCAATGTTTTACTATCATCAACCCCAATTTATCCAGACGATCTTACACAGGGGGTAACCTTTACCGCGCTCGATATCACCCAGCGCAAGCAAAACGAAAAGCTTATAAAAGGTCGAATAAAGCTGCTGGAATTCGTCGATACACACTCGCTGCCCGAGCTGCTTAAGGAGACTCTTGCAGTGGCCGAGGATCTTACGGGTAGTCCCATTGGGTTTTACGTCTTTATTGATGAGGAGAACGGCATAATTAAGCTTAACCAGTGGTCGGAACGCACAGCAAAGGAGTTTTGCAAAGTGCCTAGTGGTTTTAATATGCATTACCCCATCGATAATGCTGGTGTTTGGGCCGATTGCATTAGAAAGCGCAAGCCATTAATTCACAACAATTACCAAGCATTACCCAACAAAAAGGGGATGCCCAAGGGACATGCCCCACTTACTCGCGAGTTAACCGTACCCGTTTTCCGCAATAAACGTATTGTGGCGGTTCTTAGTATTGGGAACAAGGCCACAGACTACACCCAAAGCGATGTTGATATTATTACCCAGCTAGCCGATATGGCATGGGATATTGCCGAACGTAAAATGGCTGAGGAGGCTCTTAGAGCGAGCGAGGGGCAGTACCGATTGCTTTTCGAAAATATGACCCAAGGGTTTGCCCTTAGCGAGGTAATTGTTGATAGCAATGGTAATCCTGAGGACTACAGGTTTATATCGGTTAACCCAGCCTACGAAAGGTCAACCGGGTTTAAAGCCAAAAACATTATTGGTAAAACCATAAAAGAGGTAATGCCTAGTGTGGAGTCGCACTGGATTAATACCTTTGGCAGGGTTGCCATTACCGGAGAATCTATACATTACGAGAACTATGCAAGTGCATTAAGCAAGTATTTCGACACTTGGGTATTTAGTCCTCAAAAAGGTCAGTTTGCCGTATTGTCGTCCGATATAACTGAGCGTAAAAAGGCTGAGCAGCAGGTGCTTAAACTCTCTAAGGGAATTGAGCAAAGTCCTGCCATTGTGGTAATTACGGATGTTGATGGAAGTATAGAGTTTGTTAACCCCAGGTTTACCGAGGTAACGGGCTATACATTTCACGAGGCAGTGGGGCAGAATCCACGATTGCTAAATTCTGGTTATCATAACAAGGATTTTTACATAGAGTTGTGGGATACCATTAAAAGCGGAAACGACTGGAGGGGTGAACTACGCAACAAGAAGAAGAGCGGTGAACTCTACTGGGAATCGGCATCAATTTCTCCAATTAAAAATGAGAAAGCTGAAATAGTTAATTTTATTGCCATCAAGGAGGATATAACTGAGCGCAAAAAGGCTGAAGAGGCTTTAATTCAGAGTGAAATTGATTTAAAGGAGAAGAACGAGGAGTACCTTGCGCTTAACGAGGAATTAACCGAGAGCAACGAGCGCATTGCTAAAATTAATAAGGAGCTGGTTGATGTAACCGAAAAAGCGATAGAGAGCGACAAGCTAAAGTCGGCATTCCTGGCCAATATGAGCCATGAAATTCGTACCCCAATGAATGCCATAATAGGCTTTTCGGAGATGTTGCTTAATCCAAATTTGCCAACCGACCGAAAAGACTTTTTTGCACAGATACTCAACACTGCCTGTCATCAGCTTCTTAACGTAGTTGAAGATGTGATAGATATCTCGAAGATTGAGACAGGTCAGATGGAGGTGCATCGGAGCGAAACGAGCATCAATAAGGCCATCCATAGAATTAGGGATATTTTTGAGCCACAAGCTCAATCCAATGGTGTCGAAATTAACACTTTGTGCTTTTTCCCCGATAATCGCGATAACATTGTTACAGATGCAAGCAAGCTCAATCAGGTGCTTACCAACTTGCTTAATAATGCCCTAAAGTTTACCGAGAGCGGCACAATTGAGATTGGCTATGCTCTTGCTAATAAAATGCTAAAGTTTTATGTGAAAGACACTGGGGTTGGCATTGACCCAAGCAATCACGAGCTTATTTTTGAACGCTTCCGACAGGTTGAGATGGGCTCAACACGAAACTATGGTGGAACTGGTTTAGGCTTGCCAATATCTAAAGCCTTTATCGAGATGCTTGGTGGAAAAATCTGGGTTGAGTCGGAACTCGGCAAGGGGGCAAAATTCTTCTTTACCATCCCTTACGAACCCGTTATTAAACCCGAGGTATCCGATGGGCAAAAGGTCGAACCCGATTCGTTTAGCTTTGCCGATAAAATCATTCTTATTGCCGAGGACGAGGAGGCAAACTACTTATATATCAGCGAGCTGATTGAGGAGACAAAGGCAACCCTAATTAGAGCCTCCGATGGCCAAGCGGCGGTTGATATTATTCAGAGTAACCCCGATATCGATTTAATCCTCATGGACATAAAGATGCCTGTAATGACAGGCGTTGAGGCAACAAGGATTATTAGGGATATGGATATCAAGGTTCCAATTATTGCCCTTACAGCTTATGCTATGACGGGCGATCGGGAAAATTGCCTTGCTGCTGGATGCAACGAGTATATCTCTAAACCCGTTAGACGAACCGAACTGTTTAAGGCCATTGCTAAGTATTTTACTAATTCTTGATTTTGTCTAGAAAAAGTCTAAATACATACACCCCATTTCACTTTATGGGTATAAAGTTTACCTTTGGTTTTTTATGGATTGGGCATAAAAATTTTGAAGGTGTAAAATGACTTTAGTTAATAATCATCGTTTGCATATTCAGTCCATTGGTAGCCTTATCAAAGGGGTAGGTTTGCCAATGCTGATAATCGATGCCCAAGGAGCAATTATTGATTTTAACAGCGAAGCTTCAAGCCTATTTAACGATGATGAGGTTATTCTTACCCAGAACCATATAAGTAATTTGGGAATACCTGTGGAGTTATTGCAACATGAAGTTATGGCCTTGCCAGACTCTAATCTGCCCAAAACCATTGCCGTAGATGTTGATTTGAGCCAAGGAGCTTGGCATTTCGATATGATCTGTAACAGAATACGTATTGATGATAAAGTTTACTACTCAATTGCTCTAAATTCCAGTAACGAAGACACTCCCAAGCAGAACCCCCGCAATGACGATGATCTTGTAGACGGCTTTCTCCTGAATGCATCGTTGCCAATACTGATTGTCGATACCGAAAATTTTGAGATTACCAGCGTCAATGAGCAAGCAGTCAAATTTTTCGGGCTACCCAAAAGCCAGCTGCTGGGTTTTCCACTTGCAAGTTTCACAAATACCCCAGCTAAGCAGTTTAATCCTTCCCTCGATTCTTTTGTAAAGAATAAGTACACAGGACTTGAACAGCACTTTTCTACAACAGCATTAGAACTTGATGCTGAGATTCACTATAGTGTGCAACAGTACAAGGGTCAAAAGGTTTTGCTTTGCATTCTTATTGATATTACCCAGCAAAACCTGGCATTCTCCGAATTGCAAAGGATAAAGAATAATCTGGCCAGCGAGGTGGCCAGCCAAACCAAAGATTTGGTTAGAATTAATAATGCACTGCTTGAGCAGATAAAGAATAAGAAGATTATCGAGCAGGAACTTAGGCAGTCGCAGGAGCTGTTTATGCACCTATTTAGGCTTAACCCCAATGGTTTGGTGCTTCGCGAGTTCCAATCGAAGAAAATAATCGAGTTAAACCAAAGCTTTTTAAAAATTTTTGGCCTCAAGGCCAACGAAACCAAAGGGAAAACTCTCGAAGATTTTAACCTGCTTATAAACAGCGAAGCCTATAATCAGCTTTTAGATGAGCTGCAAGAACAGCGGAGGCTAACCGATGTTCCGCTTACCATGATGTCCAATTCGGGACACGTGGTTTTTGTGCAATGGAACGGCGAAGCTATCAAAATAAATGACCAAGAGTTTATTCTTGAGGTTTTTCATGATACCACCCAAACCCAAATCTATCAGCAGAAATTGGAGGAGAGTGAGGAGCGATATCGAACCATGTTTAACAATGCCCTTGTGGGAATTTCGCGAACAAGAACCACTACGGGTATTGTATGTAACTGCAATAAGTATTTTGCCCAGCTTATTGGGTATAGAAACGAAAAGCATATCGCTGGAAAATCAATTGAAAAACACTTCAAAAATCCAACCCAAAGATCGAAGTTTCTAAAAACACTACGGGAGAAGGGCTCGGCCATAGGAGAGTTCCAGCTTACTACCGTGCAGGGAAAGGAGATTTGGGTTGTCGATTATGCCGTTATCAATATTAAAGAACGATATATTGATGAGGTTGTAGTTGATATTACCGACCGAAAGATTATGGAAAACCTGCTGGTTAGCAACGAGAACCGGTTTAGGAGCATGATCGAAAAAGCCTCAGACCTGATCGTTATTGTCGATAGCGAAGGTAAAATTCTGTATTTAAGCCCATCGATTGAAACCGAGCTGGGCTACGGTACTGACAATTATTTTGATAGTAATATTTTAGATTACCTAAATCCAGACCAAGTTAGTTTGGTGATGGAGGTTCTAAGCAAGAAGGAAACAACGCCGCATAAAGCCTTCGAGGTGAGCGTTAAGCACAAGGATGGATATGATAAGGCTTATGAGGTTAGCGTAACAGATCTACGCAACGACCCTGCTGTTGGTGGTATAATCCTTAATGCGCATAATATCACTGAGAAGATTAGGGCACGCGACGAGATGAATGCTGCTCTAGAAAAGGAGATGGAGCTTAGCCGGCAAAAAACCCAGTTTATATCAACCGTGTCGCATGAGTTCCGCACCCCATTAACCAACATTTCGCTTAACGTGCAGCTTCTGCAAAAATACCTCAAAGATAACCGCTTGGAGAAAGCACAGTTTGCAATTAATAGGTTGTTGAACGCTGAGCGTAGGTTAACAGCCCTGCTTAACGAGGTGTCGCTGGTTAGCAAGGATCAGAGCGGTAGGTTAAGTTTTACCCCCGAAAAATGGAACATCCGATTGCTAACCGACGACCTGTTGGAACAGATTGATTATCTGTTACAGCCAAATGTAAATGTTAAGATTCTTGAGTCCGACAATAGGCAAGCGCTTATGGATAAGAACCTATTAACCCATATACTTGGAAATTTTATAAGCAATGCCATAAAATATTCACCCAAAGAAAGTTCCATTGAGGTTATAATTGGTGCGAACCTTAACGGTGAGTACGAAATTCGAGTAATCGACCAGGGGGTTGGGATACCTAAGGAGGAGCAACAATTCCTTTTCGATCCGTACTTTAGGGCTTCAAACACCAAGGATATATCGGGAACAGGCCTAGGGCTAAATATTGCAAAGCGATGCGTTGAGCTGCATGGTGGAAAACTAATTCTTAACTCAGATGTGGGAACAGGAACCGAGATAGCCGCTATAATTCCTTTACAAAGTTAATTATCAATAATGCAGATTATGGGAAGAAAAGTGCTCCTTATTGAGGATGATCATGATTTGAGGGAGACAACCGTGGAGTTGCTAACCGATGAGGGGTTTGTAGCATTGGCAGCCGAGCAGGGTGCCCAAGGAATACAAATGGCATTGCAGCACATCCCCGATGTAATTGTTTGCGATATTAATATGCCCGGTTTATCGGGCTATGAGGTTTACAATATGCTCCATCAGGTAAACACCACATCGATTATTCCATTCATTTTTCTTTCGGCCAAGTCTACTCGCGACGAGATACTGGAAGGGCTGCATCTGGGGGCCGATGATTACATTACCAAACCCTTCGAGTTCGAAGACCTTGTTGCTGTAATCAATAGAAGGATTGAGCGGCGCAAGCGCATTGCCGATCAGCACGACGAGAATTTTAAGGTACTTTTTGAGAATACGCACAACCCAGCATTTATCCTTAATCAGTGTAATTTCGAGTATGTAAATCGGCCTTTTATTAAAATGCTGGGATATAATCAGGATCAGATTGAGGGTATGTCCATCACCAATATTCTCAGTGGCGGATCGCTGTCAAAATTCTCCCAAGCGGCCGAGCAATGCAACGGTGGGTTAAAGAAATCGTTCGGTTTGGATGTTGATATCCTGCTAAAGGATAAAACAACGGTTAATGTCGATCTTGTTGGAATGCAGGTGCAGTTCAAAGGGTTGCCATGCTTGCTGTGTACTTTGGAGTTCTCCAGTGAACAAATTGCTCAGGAGGATTCAAATCAGAAAGATTTAGGTGAACTGCCCATTTCGGGACGGGAGCATGAGGTTTTAGAACTTATTTGCCAGGGTTTTACCAATGCCGAGATAGCCGAAAAGCTATTCCTTTCCGAGCGAACAGTAGAGGGTCACCGATCGAGGTTGTTCTCCAAAACAGGCACAAAAAATGCTGTGGCGCTGGCGATGTGGGCTGTTAAAAATAATATTTATAAGGTATAACCCAGCAATCCCACACAAAACCTACCTGCCTACAACTTCAGTCAGGCAGGCAATCATTCATTCAATCACCCAATCAATCTTTCATTCACCCTGCCAATTTTCAATTCCCTAAAACAAACCAGCCAGCCGCTATTGCTAGCAGCAGGCTGGTTTTATTCTAAGTGCTTAATTGTTTATGCTGGTTCCTCAATATTTAGCAAACGTTTCACTCCCGATGTAAGACTCTTTATCTCAAATGGTTTGCACAGCACAATGCTAGCACCCAACTCCTTGGCCATTAGCAGATAGTCGCGCGAATCGAAGTAGCCACCGCCCGATATGGCAATTAGTTTGGTGTTAGGATAAGTCTTTTTTACCCACATAATTACCTCCAACCCATCCTCCTCGGGCATTACAATATCGGTGATTATTAGGTCAAATGGACTGGAGTTCTGAAGGCGTATTCCATCTCTGCCATTGCAGGCAATTTCAACAGTAAACCCTTCGTCGAGAAGAAACTCTCTAATAGTTTGAACCAACTCTCGGTCGTCATCAATTATCAGAATTCTTTTCTGTATGTTCATATTGGTTGTGTCAAACATTGTATTTGCCTTTCGTTAGTTTTGGAGATAGAGGCTGAGGTACTACTATCCAACCTCCTCGATGGTCTGGTTTATCTTACTTTCGCTAGTTGTTTCTAGTAACGAGGTGAGATCATTTGATGAAAAGATGGCATCCATATCCAGAATCATTACAAACTTCTCGTCAATGCTGGTTACCCCGTCAATAAACTCACTCCTATAACGGCTACCAATGCTTGGAGCAGGCATAATTTGGTTTGGCTCAATTTCGAGCACTGCTTGCACTGCATCAACCAGCGCGCCTAGCTGCACCGATTCATTGTCAACAACTATATCCATTACAATTATACAGGTGTTTGTGGTATACTCGGTGGGACTCATGCCAAACTTTACCCGTGTGTCTATTACCGGTAGAACTGTACCCCTTAGATTGATAACTCCTTTCATGTATTCTGGGGCTTGAGGAACTACAGTAATTTTGCTTAGTTCCAGAATGTTGAGCACCTTACTGGCGTGTGCTGCAAACTCCTCATCGCCAAGTTTAAACGATAGGTATGAGTTGATTTTCTTGTCTTTTTCTTTGCTCATGATTTCAGTTTTTTTTGCCGTTTTTTCTTCCTTTTGGGTTCACCCTGGTTTTGCTTTGCTTAACATCCTTAAAATGCTTCCCATACAAATGAACTAGATACACGATATGGTTTCCATCATTATTGTAGCTTGCCGAAGGGGAGTAGAAGGTTAGCATTTCAGTATTGTTGAATAAGCGTATAGCGTACACACGCTATACGCTTATATTTTACTACTTAAAAATTTTCAAAATCGCCGTCGTTACTTGTAACCTTGGCCTTGCTGGTTACTTCTTGAAATTTATTGGCCTTACCACTGTTCTCCATCTTTAGGCTAACACCCTTTGGTTTTTCTTGTTGCTTTGGCTGCACGCTGGGCGTTGCTGCTTGTTTTGGTGCTAAGTGACTTTCGGCCTGAAACTTGGTTATCCTGCGGTTATCAATTTTGAAATACCCAATAATTTCTTTAAGCTGTTCGGCCTGACTGCTAAGTTCCTCAGCGCTGGTTGCCATCTCTTCGCTGGCGGCAGCATTTTGCTGAGTAACCTGATTAAGCTGCTGAATTGCGGTGTTCACCTGATCGGATCCGCTGCTTTGCTCCATGCTGGCTGCGGCAATTTCCTGCACCAACTTGGCCGTTTTCTCAATCTCAGGGATAAGTCCTGTCATTAGTTCAGAGGCATTTTCGGTAACGTTTACACTTTTAGATGCCAGGGCTACAATCTCATCGGCGGCAATTTTGCTACGCTCAGCCAGCTTGCGAACCTCGGCAGCAACCACTGCAAATCCTCGTCCCTGCTCGCCTGCGCGGGCAGCCTCAACGGCAGCATTTAGCGCTAGGATGTTGGTTTGGAAAGCGATGTCGTTGATGATGTTAATTTTCTCAGCAATATTTTTAATGGATATTAGGCTATCTTGAGATGCAGATCCAACTTTGCTAACGCCATCTTGTACCTTCTGCGATATTTTGTCGGCCTCCTGGGCGTTATCGGTATTCTGCTGAATATTGGCGGCCATCTCCTCCATGGAGCTGCTCACCTCCTCGGCGCTCGATGCCTGCTCGCTGGCACCCTGCGATACCTGCTGGCTGCCTGAACTCATCTGCATACTGGCTGCCGCAATGTTGTCGGATCCCATCATCACGCTGCTAATTACTTCTTTCAGCTTATCTACCATATTCTGCATGGCCCCGCCAAGCTGTCCTACCTCGTCTTTTCTATCAATTATTTCATTTTCAAGTTCGGCAGTGAGATCGCCTTCGGCAATGGTTTGGGCAAAACCTACACCTTTAATTAGTGGTGCAGAAATCATTCGAGTAATTAGCAGGCCAAGTGAAAGAGCTAAAATCAACCCCACAATAATACCACCCAGAATCATTGCGTCAGAAGTGTTAACGTCTTGATCACCATCCTTTATGGCTAAGGCAGCTTCGTGCTCGTTGATTCCTATTACTTTTCTAAGAACGCTTAGCGCCTCATTTTGTGCTAAGCGTGCATTGTTTAAGTTAATTTTCTCTGCTTTTTCAAATAGTTCAACTGCTCTTTCTGCTTCATTAATAGCCACTTCAAAATTTCTAAAAACCCCCTCGGCACTTGGTATCATAACTGTCTCGTATATTCTCCAAGCTTGATCCCTATTGCCACTGTTCACAAGCCTTTTGATATCATGCACAGCCTGATGAAACTTCTGGTGAGGTTCATTCAGGTCGTTAAGCGCTCTTACCACTGTGGGGTTTTGGGTTGTAATGGTTGGTAACCAGCGGCCCAAACGGCATGCGGTATGGTCATCACCCCCGTCAAAGGTTTTGCTACTGCGGATAGTGTTGGCTATGTTTACCTGAAGAAGGTAATGGTCGCCCTTAAAGGTTTGTAAATCCTTTAAGAACTGCATGGGGTAAAAGATATCAATTTGGGTTAGGTTATCTATTTCCTTTTCAAACTCAAGGTTTGTGTTTCGCCATTGTGCTAACTTCTCTTTAAATTCTTTCCAGAGAATAGCCTCTTCCTGAGTTTGCTCCAGGGGTTCAAACATTTCCATTGCTTTTGTGTACCTCTCGCGAGCTTTTGCAATATTTTGAAACTGTCTGGCCTTATCTTCGGCCCCTAGGTTAGGGTTTAGTAGTGTTCTTTGGGCTACCCTGTAGTTTTCGTAACCAATTTCCATCTCTTTAAGATACTCAATGCTAGGCATACGTACATCAGCAACGTCATGGAATGATT
The DNA here is from genome assembly GCA_002345825.1 of Bacteroidales bacterium UBA2295. GTDB lineage: Bacteria > Bacteroidota > Bacteroidia > Bacteroidales > Tenuifilaceae > Perlabentimonas. Next base: position 13,220 of record DDWD01000046.1, on the reverse strand, counting down.
TTGCTACACGGCTTAATCCTGTGTAACCAATTACTCCAACTGCAAGGGTAATAAGCGCTACTACAGCGAACCCTGTCATAATTTTTGTTCCAATTTTCAAGTCTTTAAATCTCATAGTTTTGTCCTCCTGAATTTTAGCGGAGCCCTTTAGGCCTCCTGTTGGTTTAGGTGTTTAGTTATTAGTGTTTTAAACTTTTCCGATCTAAATGGTTTTACCAAAAAATCTATTGCTCCCAGTTCTCTTGTGCGCTCAATGCTTTTCTCATCGGCTTTGGCCGACACAACTATTACTGGTGTGCTATCGTTTAGCTGTTTTTTCTTGCTTAAAAATTCAAACCCATCCATTCCGGGCATCATTAGATCAAGTATTACAAGCTCAAAGTGCTCATTCGCCAGATTTGACAATGCATCTTCGGCATTTTTGCAGATTGTTGTTCCAATTCCCCAGCTGTTTAGCAACGACTCTACAAGTACCTGGTTGAAGTAGGAATCTTCTACAATTAGTATTTTGGGAACTTGACTCATTTTCGTGTGATTAATTTCTTATACAAAGCTAACCCCAACACCCTCCCAATAAAAGAGTGCTACCACCTGTTTGAAAAAATGGGGTATAAATACGTAATGCTTGCGCGATGGTAAGTTGCAGAATGATAGTTATATATGAGATTTAGCGAGAGTCTTCCTATGAAATGTTTAAGTGTTTTCTGTTGACCATAGGGTAGAAATACCTAATGCGTAATTATTATCGATGCCGTTGTAAGGTTATTTTTCTGCATTAAGTACTTACCTGCGATTACCACAAGACAATAAATTTCATTACTTTAGGGAAATTACTTACCGCGATGATGAGTTCAGAATACAAGTATACCCAGTTCTTCAATGCTCTCCAATCTCTTATCGAGATGAATTCCAATGAAATACTATACTATAGTGAGCTGCTATCGGTTGTTAGCTATAAAAAGGGCGAACTTCTTCTTAAGGCGGGTGAGACCTGTAAGAATATTTTTTTTATTAACCAAGGGTTATGCCGTACCTTTTTTCTCAATGCTAAGGGTGAGGAAAACACCTTCCATTTTACCATGGAGAACGAGTTTATAACCGATTACGAGAGCTTTATAGCCATTGAACCAGCATACTTCTCTATTCAGGCACTTGAACCCGTTGAGGCTGTAGTAATGACGTACCATACGGTTCACGATGGATACAAGAACTTGCAGAATGGCGAGAAGCTAGGTCGATTGCTGGCCGAGAGGTATCTTTTCATGTTCATGAATAAGGTGAGAGATATTTATACCGAGGATGCCATTACCCGTTACAGGAAGATGAATAAACGCTATCCATCCATTCTGCAAAGGGTTCCGCAGCACCTTGTGGCTTCGTATCTAAACATTACGCCTGTTCATCTAAGTCGATTAAAGGGTATAATCTGATAGCCCCATTTTATTAACATATGTTATTGTTTTGTATCTTGTGATTATCATACATTTGTTACTGATATATATAACAAGATCTTTCCTATGGATAAAATTTCAGGAACCAGCAACCGCGTATTGGAGGTAAATCTTTCAACAGGCGAATCTACCGTAATAGAAATTACGCCCGAACTCCGTAAAAAATATATTGGAAGCAAGGGGCTAGGCATGAAACTTCTATTCGACAGGCTAAAGGTGGGTATCGATCCGCTTTCCGAGGAGAATATCATTGCCATTATGCCCGGCGTGTACATGGGAACAGGTGCGCCCTGCTCGGGGCGCTGGTCGGCCATTACCAAATCGCCGCTAACAGGAATAATCGTTTCCTCATCATGTGGTGGGCCATTCGGAATGAGCCTAAAAACATCTGGATGGGATGGGCTAATACTGCACGGAAAAGCACCTGAACGATCGTACCTTTATATAACATCTAAAGGATGCGAGATTAGGGATGCTCTGCACCTTTGGGGTAAATCGACTACCGAAACGCAGGATGAGCTGAAGGATTTGGGCGGAACCCTGGCCATTGGGCCAGCGGGTGAGAATATGGTGCGTTTTGCCAACATCATCTCGGGACATCGTTTCCTGGGCAGGGGTGGAATAGGCGCTGTGTTGGGCTCAAAAAATATAAAGGCCATTGCGGCCTTGGGCGGTGAGTTTAAAATTGTTCCAGCCCAAAAGGAGAAGTTCGACAAGGTTCGTAAGCTGGCTAGCAAGCAGATTAACTCCAACGAGATGACCTCGGGCTTTTACCGCGATTTTGGCACTGCTGCCAATGTTATCCCTTGTAACGAGGCCAATATCTTTCCCATAAATAACTTCAGCGATGGTTCACATCCACAGCACTACGAGCTGTCGGGACAAAACTTTAAGGAGAAGCACAGTAGCAAGCATCATACTTGTAAACCCTGCTCCATACTGTGCGGCCATAAGGGCGATTTTAGTGGCGAGACCCTTGCTGTTCCCGAATTCGAAACCATTGGCCTACTTGGTTCGAATTTAGGCATTTTCGATACCGAGGTTGTGGCAAGGTTAGGTAAACTTTGCGGCGAGCTGGGTATGGATACCATATCAACGGGTAGCACCATTGGTTGGGCCATTGAGGCTTCGCAAAAGGGTTTTATCGAAACTGAGCTGGAGTTTGGCAATGTGGAGAAGGTAACCCAAATAATAAATGATATTGCCTACGGCAAGGGCATTGGTGCCGATTTAGCCTTGGGCTCGCGGGCTGCCAGCCGCAAGTACGGTGGCGAATCCTTTGCTATTCACGCCAAAGGACTCGAACTCGCTGCTTACGATCCTCGTGGATCATATGGCCAGGCACTTTCCTATTCGGTGGCCAATAGGGGAGGGTGTCATCTTAATGCCTACGTAATTGCTCAGGAAATACTTTTCAAACTGCTCAATCCAACCAAATCGCTGGGTAAGGCCGCTTACGTGGTATTTCTTCAGAATGTTAAGGAAATTATCGACTCGCTACATACCTGTGCATTTACTCAGTTTGCATACATGCTGGAGCCCCCGCTGGTAAAGTACACGCCCAAACCAATCCTGGCTTTTCTGATGCAGTATATGCATCCGGTTGCCATTCAGCTTATCGATTACAGCTTGTACACCAAGATGTGGAGCACCATAACGGGCATAAAGCTCACCAATAAGGAGCTGATTACTGCCGGCGAGCGAATCTACGTGCTGGAGCGATATATGAATACCCGCGAGGGCATCTCGGCCAAGGACGATAAGTTACCAGCAAAGCTAATGAAAGAGTTTCGCCAAAGCGATGAGCGACAAAAATCAATCCCATTGCAAAAGATGATAAAACAGTTTTACACCAAACGAGGATTCGATAGCAATGGTATACCAACGCCAAAGACAATGAAGAGACTAGAAATTATAGGTTAAACAGAATGGTTGGCAGTTGGCCCAAAAAGCAGTTGGCAATGGAGTGGGAGCAATCAACCTGCCAAAGACGTCAGGCAGGCAGGTCAACCAATCAGTCAATCCGTCAATCAACCCTCGTTATACTTCGTATTCCGAGGCAGCCAATCAGTCAATCACCCAATCCACCTAATATTAAACACATATAAACCTATTGCGATATTGACACATAGAGTTCATAAAGTATCAAAATCCCAAACCTACCTTCGGTAGGCCCTAAACTTTAAACTTTAAACTCAATCACCCAATCCCCCTAAAATGTCTCTACCCAACCACACCTCATTCTTCGCCCAACCCAAGTTCCTCGTGGGGCTTCGGGCTATGGAGCATATCCCCGTCGATCTCGATGGATATAATGCTCACAGACCTATGGTTATTGTTAATCCGCAGGCCAAAAGTCTGGTTAAAAAGTTTATTCGTTCACTAGCCGATTCCAACCTTACAGTTGGCGCAATGGTTCACTGCACACTACCCTATGTAAATCGGTATGAAATTGTGCGGCTTGCAGGCCTATTCAGGTGGCGCCAATGCGATTCAATTATAGCCATAGGAGGAGAATTTACTATGGATATTGCCAAGGCTTTGGCCATATTCCTTTCCGATGAGACTGATTTTAAATCGCTACAAATTCACGATCGCACCATTCCGTTTGCCTATATCGCTACTCAGGATATTAGTGGAACAGAGGTGACTGGCACAATGAATTTGGATGGGAGGGAGGTCGCATCCGATTTCCTTTACCCCGATATTGTTTGTATCGACAATAGAATGGTTGGGCATAGATATGGACTCGATAAAACGATATATGCAGCACTTGGTGCCTTAGCTTGGAGTTTAGAGGGTGTGGCCGATGAGCAGTGTAGCCCATTTGCCGAGGCATCGGCATATACCGCCATAAGTCTTATTGCAGGTAATCTTCCAAAGTTAGTTCAAAAGCCAACCGATAAAAAGTCGGCGCTTGCTGTTGTAAATGGGATAACAGTTGCAGGTACAGTACGCTCTAACTCACAGGGTGGTGTGGCCTGCCTAACAGGTGAACTGTTGGCTGTGGAATTGGGTTATGACGCCAACCTACTGGCAGGGTTACTTTTACCAATTGCCTTACGTTACAAATGTGAACAAGGTCAAGCCATACAGGATGATTTGCTGCTAGCCCTCGCTGGGGTTAATGGGTATAGTGCAATTTCTGCTGAGCATAGATCGAAAGAATCGATTAGGATTACAGAGTTGTTAGCATCATTCGCCAATATCAAGATTGATCAACTTAAAATTCAACAGCACCTTATTCAAAAGGTTGCAGCTGGGGTTCAAAGAATAAGCAATTCGCGAATATCAACGGACTACTGCTTTGGATTTTTAACTTACGTGTTAGGTAAACGAAGTTCAGCTGACAAATAGTTGATGAATAATATAATAAGCCATGAAATATTACGATTTCCCCCAAATCTCACCCGGAACTAAGCCTTTAAAAAGGGTTTACGTTTGGTTGCTGCTCCTAATTTTCGGTCGTGCCTTTCAGGCTGTGGCCAAGGTGGACCCGGTAGCCAAGCGGGAGTTTGATAGTATGCCTGCCGATTTTATGCTCGACCTTTGCGTTGCGCCCAATGGGCCGCATATGATTGTTGGCAAGGATAAGCAGGGCCGAATTCGCTACTTTGGCTGGAAACCAAAGGGTAAGAGAATCACCTTATCGATGAAGATTAAGCATCTGGAGGCTGCCATACTGATGTTTACATTCCAAGAATCGTCGTGTGTGGCAACTGCAAGGGATAGGCTTATTGTTGAGGGCGATATTGTGGTGGCCAGCGGTGTTCTTAGGCTAATGGATTTGCTGGAGGTTTTACTTCTTCCTAAGTTTATTGCCCGCCTTGGGGTAAAACGTTATCCCAACCGAACCCAGATGTCGCTTGCCCGCAAGCTGCTCAGCAGAGTATTAACCTATGCTAGGGTAGTAGTGGGGTAACGAATTATGAATGATTAATGCAAAATGATAAATGTCCAAACACCTCTCAAAGTCTAAACCTACCTTCAGTATGCAGGCTCTAAACTCTGAACTCTGAACAATGAACCCTAAACCCTAAACTATAAACTCGAAACCCAATCACTCAATCATTCAATCACTCAATCATTCAATCGCTCAATCACTCAATCACCCACCCTCCCTATGAAAACCCCAGGCTACTACGAATACTGCAATAGAGTTAAAGTGATTTCAGGTCATCAAGTACTTGAATCCATTCCCCAATTCCTACAGGGACTAAAGGCTAAAAATCCTCTAATCATAACTGACAAAGGAGTTAGTGGGGTTGGGCTAGTTGACATTGTACTTAAGGCAATGGGTGGGGTCAATCTGCCTGTTTTCGACAATGTGCCACCCGACTCCGATTTGAATACTGTTAGAGAAATTGCCGAGAATTACCGAGCCAATCATTGTGATGCAATCATTGCCATTGGAGGGGGCTCGGTTATCGATACGGCCAAAGGGGTGAATATACTGGTGTCGCTAGGAGGCGATAACCTTATGCAGTTTGCCGGTTCGGGTAAGGTGAAAAGTCGGCTAAAACCGCTGTTGGTAATTCCTACTACATCGGGCACCGGTTCGGAAGTTACGCTGGTTGCCGTAATTGCCGACCACGAGCGCAGCGTAAAGCTTGGCTTTGTATCGTACAATTTGCTGCCCGATATTGCTATTCTCGATCCACGGATGACCCAAACCCTCCCTCCGCATCTTGCGGCGCTAACCGCCATGGATGCGCTTTCGCACGCGTGCGAGGCGTATACTTGCCTTTCCAAGAATCCGCTAAGCGATGGCGATGCACTGCTGGCCATCCGTCTAATCAGCAACAATATCCTTAAAAGCATTGCCAATCCAAACGATTTGGATGCTCGTTTGGCGCTTGCCCATGGCTCTACATTGGCTGGGGCCGCTTTTTCGAACTCAATGGTGGGTATGGTACACTCGCTTGGCCATGCAACTGGAGGGGTTTGTCACGTACCCCACGGCACATGTATGAGCATTTTTTTACCCTACGGGTTGGAATATAATCTAAAAAAGGTAGAACCCCTTATTGCCGAACTTCTATTTCCATTGGCAGGCGAAACGGTGTTTGCATCAACACCAAAGGAGCAACGAGCGCACAAAGCCGTTCAGCATATCAGGGATTTAAACCAGCAGCTATACGATGCCACGAACGGAAGGCATGCTCGCAACCTAGGCGAAATTATGGATAGGGATGGCAATAGGCAGGTTCCAAAGGAAAAACTTCCCGAGATTGCCAAAACTGCTACGGGCGATGGTGCCCAGTTCTATAACCCCGAGGATTTGGACTACAACGATTTTCTGATGGTGCTTGAGCATGCTTGGGAAGGCAAACTTTTAGGAGGGTAGATTGGTTGACCCTGCCATAGGAAGGCAGATTGGCTGATTGATTGATTGGATGGATGACCCAGCTTTCTAGCAGGCAGCCTGCCTGATATAGTTAGCGTGGGTGATAGGATGATGGTGCTAGCTCAACCAATCAACCAATCAACCAATCAACCAATCAATCACTCAATCAATCAATCAATCAATCTCCCCCAGACGCTGACAGGAGCTTCGCACGCTGTCAGGTCTCGCAACTCGTACCTGTATCCCATCTCTCACTGCTCAATCACTCAATCACCCAATCACCCAATCATCCAACCTGTCTGCCTTTGGCAGATCACCCAATCATCCAATCACTCAATCAACCAATCACCCAATCACCCAATCACCCAATCATCCAATCATCCATTTCCCCATTTAAAAACGTTTAACATACATTAATACATCCCTGTTCCGTAAAATCAACTATTTTTGTGTAAAACTTTTCTGTATATGTATGCAATCTTCATAAAGGAGCTTAATAGCTTTTTCTCCTCGCTAACAGGCCTAATAGCTGCAATCGTTTTTCTGGTGGTAAATGGATTGTTCATCTGGGTTTTCCCAGGTGAGATGAATGTATTTGATGGTGGCTACTCCACTCTTGATACCCTTTTCATTATGGCTCCGTGGATTTTTCTTTTTCTTGTGCCAGCCATTGCTATGCGAACATTCTCTGAGGAGAAACGCACTGGTACTATAGAGTTGCTCCTAACTCGCCCCATTACAGATATCCATTTAATAATGGGTAAATACCTAGCTGTGGTTGTTCTGGTAATCATTATTCTTCTACCATCTCTCATTTTTTTCCTCTCGGTATATCTTTTAGGAAGCCCGGTGGGGAATATTGATACCGGTGGAACATGGGGGTCGTACATAGGCCTGTTCTTTCTGGCAGCTGGTTACGCAGCCATAAGCGTTTTTGCTTCAAGCCTTACCCAGAACCACATCGTTTCGTTTATTATTGGCGTTATACTTAGTTTCTTTATATACATTGGTTTCGAGTCTATTGCATCAGTTCATCTACTTAAAGACGTGGAGCATATAATAGTTTCGCTGGGCATAAACGAGCATTACCAATCGCTAAGCCGAGGGGTCATCGATTCGCGTGATATTATTTATTTCATTGGGCTATCGGCCTTTTTTATTCTGCTCACGCGGCTGGTTTTGCAAAGTCGAAAGTGGTAATCTATTATAGTTTCAAATCATTTAATCATCTCCATATATGAGTGCTTTATCAACAAGAAATAGGAGTTTAACCGAATTTGCCATAGGCATTGTTGTTATTGTTTTGCTTGCCTATATATCTAATTTTGTTCACTTTAGGCTTGATTTAACTGCAGAACAACGTTACACTCTAGATAATACAACCAAGGAAGTACTTTCCGATTTGGATGACGTAGTGTACGTAAGGGTTTACCTCGATGGCAATTTGCCCATGGGCTTTAGGCGAATGAAGCGAGAGCTAAAGGAACTACTCGATGAATTTAGCGTGTATGGCGAGAGGATGATTGAATATGAGTTTATCGACCCCCTTGCTGCTGTTGATAAGGCCGAACGAGATGCATTTGTGCGCGATTTATACGATAGAGGACTTGAACCAACAAATATTCAGGAACGCGATCCCCGTGGTGGAACAACCCAGAGAGCCGTATTTCCGGGGGCCATAGTGAGTTACAAGGGCAAGGAGCAGGTGGTTAATCTCCTTAAAAATAATCCCGCTATAAGCGGTGAGGAAAATATCAACATCTCGGTGCAGGGATTTGAGTACACCCTAATAAGCACCATACTGGCTCTTAAACCCATTGAGTTACCCAAATTGGCTTTTGTGCATGGGCATGGTGAACTCGATGAGCTTGAGACCGGTGATATTGCGCAGGAACTGGTGAAACAGTTTGAGGTACATCGAGTTGTTTTGGGTGGTGAAGTTGGAGGCCTTAATCCCTACTCAGTGGTTGTTATGGCTGGTCCAACCGAACGAATTCCCGAAGCCGATAAGCTAGTGCTCGATCAGTACATTATGGGTGGAGGGAATGTGCTTTGGGTGGTTGATGGTGTAAATGTTAGTGTCGATAGCTTATCGCAGGGGTCAACAACACTGGCTTTCCCAAACAATCATAACTTGGATGATATGCTTTTTAAGTATGGAGCAAGGATTAACCCCACGCTTGTTCAGGATATGCAATCGGCTGTAATACCTGTAAATGTTGCGCTCGAGGGGCAAGATTCTAAATTTGTGCCCGCACCTTGGGTTTACTATCCTTTGCTCAATGCGCCAAGCACACATCCTGTAACCCGTAATTTAAACCTTATATTCAGCAGATTTGTTAGCCCTATTGACACAGTGGGCATGAACCCCAGTATTCAAAAGCAAATTCTGCTTAGCACATCCCCCTATAGCCGAACACTTAATGTACCCCTGTTTATTAATCTAAGGCAGATTGAGCGTAGTCCACTCGAGAGCGAATTCAATCAATCGAACCTACCCGTGGCTGTGCTTCTCGAGGGCGTTTTTCCCTCTGCATTTACCAATAGACCACTTTCGTCGCTCAACAACGGACAAGCATTCAGCTTTCATGAGGCCAGTGTGCCTACCAAAATGGTAGTAATTTCCGATGCCGATATAATCCGTAACGAGGTGAGCCGTCGTCCCGATGGAGCTTACGTTACTCCATTGGGCTACGATAGATATTCGCGCCAAACATACGGGAATAAGGAGTTTGTTGTGAATGCGATTAACTACCTTAACGACGACAAGGGTTTGATGAACTTGCGAACTCGTGAGTTTAAATTACGGCTGCTCGATAAAACGAAAGTGCTCGAGCAGCGTGTCAAATGGCAAGTAATAAACCTAACAATACCTTCAATTCTACTGCTGATTTTTGTAGGTATTTGGCTTTACATCAGGCGCAAACGTTACACAGTATAGGGTATGAAATTAAGTAAAATTGTTATAAGGTATTGGTGGTTTTTAATTTTGCTTTTAGTTGCAGGATATTTTCTGATATCCAATGTTTTGGAAAACAGAACCCACAACAGAGAGACCGGTTTCGCTTTAGATAATACCGAGCGGATTGCTAAAATTTTAATTACTCAAGAAGCTGAGCAGGTTAATTTGCAGCGCACTGGTACTGGTTGGCTTGTCAACAATCAATCACCTGCTAGCAACGATGTTGTGAATGCCCTGCTCAGGGTGATCTCTCGCTTACAACCCGCTGGACCCGTTCCTATTAGTATGAACGATACACTAATTGGTGCTGCTCAGCAAAGTGGGGCAAAAATCGAAATTTTCTCAAGCCGGGGCTTAATACTCAGATATTGGATTACCAGCGACCCGCAGGCTAATTTACCCAATATTGGTTACATTGAGGGAGCAAAGCGAGCCTACCAACTCGATTTACCAAATTATGATGGTCTAATCTCTCGTTTGTTTAAAACCGCTCCCGAATACTGGATTGGTAACCTCATACCAACGCCTAACCTTGAGGCAATTAATGCAGTCCAGGTAGAGGTGACTTCCGATTTGGAGCAATCGTTCCGTATCGATATTACTGAACCCGGCCAGTATAGGCTTTACCATATTTTCAGCGGAGCTGAACTAAAAGCATTTGATGCGAATCGAATCAATCAGTTTGTAAGCAGGCTAACTCAAATTCAATATGCCGATATTGCCAATATGTCGGAGGCGGAGAGGGCTGAAGTAGTCTTTTCCGAGCCCGACTTTATCTATACCATCTTTAGTAACAATCGTGACAAGTACGAACTAAAAGTTTACCCCGTTCGGGTTGAGGAGTATATGGACGAGCTGGGAAGACCTGTGAACGTCGATTTGAATAAGGTTTATGTAACTGTATCAGGGAGCAAACAGGTTTTTATTGTCAACTATATCGACCTGCATGAGGTGATGATTGGTTTAGCTGCGCTGCTATCATAAAATGTAGCGATATCTTTGCCTATTTCCATAAAAAATTGTAATATTGATTTCAATTTTTTAGAGTGAAATATCGTTGAAAATCAGGGTGAAATCAAGCCAGATGGTAGGTTCAAAAAATCGGTTTTGATTCACAAGTTCGATCAATTGCAGGGACGATTTGAGGATATTTACACATAAGTATTACATTTGCTAACAATTTTAAAATCGATACAGATGAAATTTGTAGTTTCCAGCACTGAGCTTTTAAGCCACCTGTCGGTGGTGAGTAGGGTAATCAGCTCAAAGAATACTCTACCAATTCTTGATAATTTTCTCTTCAATCTCAACGGAAACGACCTTGAGATAACTGCTTCCGATCTTGAAACCACGCTAACCACAACCATTAAGTTGGAGAATGTAACCAACGATGGGCAGGTGGCTATCCCTTACCGTATTCTGGTTGATACCCTTAAGGAGTTTCCAGAGCAGCCCCTTACATTCGATATTAATCCCGATACCCTGGCCATTAAGGTGAATTCAGATACTGGTGAATTTAATATTGTAGGACAACCCGCCGAGGATTTTCCTGCCAGGGCAGTTGTTGATGAGGGCGAAAAAATGTCGGTTAAGGTACCTGCTGGCGCATTGCTAAACGGTATTACCAAAACCATCTTTGCCACAGCCGATGATGAAATGCGACCTGTGATGAACGGTATCCTGCTTGAGTTTTCTACCGAAGCCCTTACTTTTGTTGCATCCGATGCGCACAAACTGGTTCGTTACAAGAGGCTCGATGTGCAGGCCGATCAGGAGAAATCATTTATTCTACCCAAGAAACCTGCTGGAATTCTTAAGAATATCCTGGGCAAAGGGAATGCTGAGCTAATCGTTGAGTTCGACTCAAAAAACGCGCAGTTTACCCTCGATCAGTACACCCTGGTTTGCCGTTTGGTTGAAGGAGTTTACCCCAACTACAACTCGGTTATCCCCGATAATAACCCAAATAAGGTTACCATCGACAGGCTCGATTTTTACAACTCGCTAAGGCGTGTTGCTCCCTTTACCAATCAGGCTAGCAATCTTGTAAAGCTATCGCTTAAAGGAAACCAGATTGTTGTATCAGCACAGGATTTGGATTTCTCCATCTCAGCCCATGAAAATCTTCAATGCCAATACGATGGTGATGATATGGAGATTGGGTTTAAATCGGTGTTCCTAATCGAGATTTTGGCCAACATATCCGCCAGCGATGTTATCCTGTCGCTTTCCGATCCTTCAAGGGCTGGGCTAATATTCCCTGCAATTAACGAGAATTCCGAGGAGGATGTCCTAATGTTGCTTATGCCCATGATGGTTAGCGCTTAGCATATTTTTTTATAAACTATATAGCGAAGCTGTTCCACGCAAAGGGCAACAGCTTCGTTTTTTTTATATTCATTACAACAAGAAATTCAATTATGGAGATTAGCATTAAAAACCCCTTGGTTTTTATCGATTTGGAGACAACCGGCATCGATGTGGTGAACGATCGCATTGTAGAACTATCGGCCCTTAAGATTCTGCCCAATGGTAAGCAGGAACTTAAAACCCGTAGGGTTAACCCAACCATTCCTATCCCAGCAGAGGCTACCGCAGTGCACGGCATATCTGACGATGACGTGAAAAACGAACCCACATTCAAAGAGATGGCCAAATCGTTGGCTCAATTCCTCGAGGGGTGCGATTTGGCTGGATTTAACTCCAACAAGTTCGATTTTCCATTGCTTGCCGAAGAGTTTCTGAGAGCCGATGTGGATTTTGATTTCCGTAAGCGCAAATTTATCGACGTGCAAACCATTTTCCATAAAATGGAAAAGCGTACCCTCGAAGCCGCATATAAGTTCTATTGCGATAAAGATTTGGTGGGAGCACACAGCGCCGAGGCCGATACCATTGCTACTTTCGAGGTGTTGAAGTCTCAACTCGACAGGTATCCCGATCTACAGAACGATGTCGATTTCCTTGCCGAGTTTAGTACCCATAAGCAGAATGTTGATTTTGCTGGTCGTATTGTTTACGACGAGAATGGGGTAGAGGTTTTCAACTTTGGGAAGCATAAAGGTAAACCGGTAGAGGGTGTATTCGCCAAGGAGCCTAGCTACTACTCTTGGATGATGAACGGCGATTTCCCTCTATATACCAAAAAGGTTCTCACAAGCATCTACCTTAGAATGAGGCAGAAGTAGGTGTTCTAATGATAAATACAAAAAGCCCCTGAGCTTGCAATATGCAAAATGCTCAGGGGCTTTTGTTATATTTGAGTCGAAACGATTATTCTTGTTCCAAGAGATTCTCCATAACTTTTATCATTTGCCTAAATTCTTCCTCGTCGAACAGGCGGGTAAGGAATACAATTTTCCCGTCGCGATCAATTATAACATTGCGTGTAACCCCTGCACTTTTATGCGCGAAGAGTTCAAAAATCTTCGAATCCTCATCCAAAGCCAAAGGATAAGTA
>DDWD01000065.1 GCA_002345825.1 Bacteroidales bacterium UBA2295 | reverse complement strand
TATAGCTTGTAAAAACTGAGGGGATTTTAACACCCAAAATCTGATCGGTACTAATCCCTTTGATATCAATCCACCAGCGATAGGTTGCAAAACCGTTGCTGGGCAACTTTTCATTGTTAATGCTGTAGGATGTCCAAGATTTAGGAATTTTAACGAGTTCAGGAGATGTTAGCAAATCGGGGTTTTTAAAATCGCTGGGAGTGTATAGCTGATTCCAGTAAAACTCAACATCACCGCTTAGCTTAATGCTTTGGTTATTTATTGTAAAATTGATATTTGAAAGATCAAGTACGCCATTTTCAATTTTCTGTTCAGCGCTTACGGTGGCTGATATTACGAGGAGTATTATTAGATAGATTAATTTTCTGGGCTTCATACAGAATATAATAAGATGAATATCATGATAAAAAGAATATAAAACTAAACCATTTTCTTTAAAAAACCATTTTTTTAGCAATTACTATGTATCAATTTTGATAAAATTTCTTTGTAAACATTTACAGAGCCGTTGCGTTATGTTTACGGTACATGTTGAACCATTTTATATATTTGTATGCTAATCCGCTGATTTATGAAATTTTTTAAAACCATATTTCTTAACCGCAACTCAATTCTTGTTTTTGCTGTTGTAATGGGGCTGGTGTTGGGCGATTACGCTAAGTACATTAAAGATTACAACGTGTACATACTTGCCATAACGATGACTTTTGCCATGACTGGCCTTAACCTTTTCTTGATAAAGAGTTTTAAAACAGTAGCAAAACCGTTTGTCATGGGAGCAGTGCTTAACTACTTAGTTTTTGGTGCGGTGCTATTGCCATTGGCTTGGTTACTTATGCCTACAAAGGAACTTTTTTATGGATTTGTTGTGATTGTGGCGGCTCCTCCAGGGGTAGCCATCATACCATTCTCATATTTCCTTAAGGGTAGGGTGGAGTACGCCATAATTGCGCTTACTGGTGCGTTTGTGGCATCCATATTCGTGGCTCCGCTTTTGGTAAATACCTTTGCTAAAGGTGAGGGAATTCAACCTTACGACCTATTTATTACCATGGTGCAGCTAGTGGTTATTCCATTGGCCATAGCTCAGGTATTAAGGGCAAAACCAATTTTTAAATTTGTACAGATAATAAGGGGTAAGGTGGTTGATTGGGGGTTTGCTCTGCTTATTTTTGTGGCCGTGGGGATGAACCGACAGGTTTTCTTTTCCGATCTTAGGGTGTTGCTACTCGTAATTGTTACAATTGCTCTGGCAACCTTCGGTCTTGGTGCTGTTTACGAGATGATTGCCAAAAAACTAAAACTCCCTGCCGACCTGATTGTTACTCAGAATATGCTTTCAACCATTAAAAGTTCGGGGTTCTCGGTATTTACTGCCCTTACTTTATTTGGTCAGGAAGCCGCAATTCCATCAGCTGTATTGGCCGTAGTAGTGCTGATATATCTTATTTATCTATCTTTGAGGGCTAGTAAAAAAAATATTAAATCATAGTGAAATTCACTTTTCTAGGCACTGGTACATCGCAAGGAGTTCCAATTATTGGATGTTCTTGCCCTGTATGCTCATCTCAAGATAGCCATGATAAGCGATTGAGAACAGCCGCTCTTATTGAGTTTAACGGCACAACCATTGCTATTGATGCTGGGCCCGATTTCCGCCAACAGATGCTTAGCGCAAACGTTAAAAAACTCGATGCTATTTTGCTAACCCATGAACATCGCGATCACATAGCGGGTTTAGATGATGTTAGAGCATTCAATTTTCTACAGAAAAAACCAATGGATATATGGGGAGAGGAGAGGGTTTTGGAGGCCGTTCAGAACGAGTTCTCATATGTTTTCGCCGATTATAAATACCCCGGTTCACCCAAAATGAACCTACATACCATGAACGGACAGCCATTTAGTATTGAGGGTGTTGAGGTTATTCCCATTAGGGCGTATCACTACAAAATGCCAGTGTACGGATTTAGGGTTGGCGATTTGTCATACATAACTGATGCTAATTCAATCCCCGAAAGTGAGATGCAAAAGTTACTTGGCACTGAGGTGCTAGTGATAAATGCGCTGCGTAAGGAGAAACACATTTCTCACTTCAATCTACAGGAGGCCATTGAGGTGATAGATAAAGTTAAACCCCGAGAGGCATACATAACCCATATGGGGCATCAAATGGGTTTTTATCAAGAGGTACAGAATGAACTTCCTGCTAACATATTTTTGGCGTACGATGGTTTAAACCTTGAACTTTGATTGTTGGTGTGAATTATTTAACTTCGCTAAGATATTGCTAATCATCCAATCATCCAACCTGCCTGCCTATGACGTCAGTCAGGCAGGTCATCCAATCATCCAATCATCCAATCTGTTATGTTCACAAAGCCAACGCTAATACTTGATGAGGCTAAATGTCGAGAAAATATTGAATTTATGGCCAATAAGGCCAAGCGGTTTGGTATTGATTATCGTCCACATTTTAAAACACACCAGAGCCGTGAAGTAGGGCAGTGGTTCAAAGATTATGGGGTTACCAAAATTGCCGTTTCGTCGGTGCCCATGGCGCAGTACTTTGCTGCCGATGGGTGGGACGATATAACCATCGCTTTTCCTTTTGTTAAGCAACAGGCCGATACCCTCAACGGGATGGCAGGCAGTATTCACCTGAACCTTGTGGCTTCATCGTTAAAAAATGCTGAAGATATAGTTAGTGCAATTATTCGGAAAGTGAATGTGCTAATTGAGATCGATGCAGGACAAGGTCGTACTGGCCTACAGCCTTATGATCTTGAAAGTATTGATAGCATAATAAAACTACTCGATCAATCAGAGCAAACTGAGTTTACTGGCTTTCTGACCCATGCTGGCCATTCGTACGGTGTAAGCGCAAGAGATTTAATGGAGCTTAACAACCAAACCATAAGCCGATTGCTTCCCCTAAAGGAAAGGTATAGCAATGCCATAATCTCCTATGGCGATACGCCAACCAGTACTATTTGTGAGCAATTCTTGGGTATTGATGAGTTACGTCCGGGTAATAATGTATTTTTTGATATGCAGCAAGCCTCGAACGGGATTTGCAGCACTGAGCAGATTGCCGTTGGATTGGCTTGCCCTGTAGTGGCTTGTTATCCCGAGCGAAATTTAGTTGCTATATGGGGAGGTGCAGTGCATCTTTCCAAGGATTTTTTTATCGATGCTAACGGGAACAAATCGTTTGGGGCAATATGTAAATTGAACAGCGATGGTTCATGGGGTCAACCCATAGATGGTCTCACGCTCGAGTCCATTTCGCAGGAGCATGGTATGGTAAGAGCAACTAGCCAGGATTTGTTGCAACTCATAAGCGAAGACGACTTTTTGATTGTATTACCTGCGCATTCGTGCCTTACCGTCGATAATATGGGTGCGTTTTGGGTCAATGGTAAGGGCTCCCTCTCCACAATGGTTAACGGCGAAAAAAGTAGCTGAAGTTTTCGGCAATGCTTTTTCGAAGATCATTAATACTAAGGTCTAATTTTACAGCTACTACAGCATAAATTTGTGCAATATCTACATCAGTGGTATCAGTTTCAAAAAATAATCTATTCACAGGGATTTGTGTTATCGACTCCTGTAACTTTGATTTCTCGTTCAGCATTGCGGCTCCTATGGAAAGGAAAAAACCTTTATCCAGTAGCTGTTTGGCTAACTCCTGCGACCCGTTAAATCCGTGAATTGCCCAAGATGTTTTACCTCCGAACCTTGCCTTAAGGGCTAGCAGCTCATCCCAGGCCTTTACACAGTGAATAGTGACGGGTTTATCAATTTCGGAGGCAATTTCGATTTGTTTTTCAAGTATTTTTTGCTGTATATCGAGCCTCGGACCTTTCATTTTATCTAAACCAACCTCGCCAATTCCTACCATTGATGGGCTGTTTGCGTAAGTTTTAATATTGTTTAGGTGTAGGTTAATACTATTTGTATTTGCATTCCAGGGGTGCACACCAATGGTGTACAGGTTGTTGGGGGGAGGTTCTAACTCGCTTGGGTCAATACTGGTTACTGCAGTAATCCGCTCCTCGTTGGATGAAAGTTTATGAGTATGGAAATCGATATATGGAAATGAACTCTCCATATTTTATAGCTGAATGGTTATAAACTGATTGTCCAAATCTTTAGGGTAATGCAGCAAGATGCCTTTGTGGCTGTCAAACTTTAGCTCACCCCCGGAATAAATTACCTCGAATCCCTTTCCGTAATGCAAGATGGGTAGAAAAATTTCTGTTGGAAGTTTTTGTACTGGATCGGGCTTGTAAATAATTTTAAATGCCTTATTTTTATAATTATAGGAGTATTTTATTGGGGTACCTGCAATTTTGTAGGGATAGGGCCTAATGGCAGCATCTAACGCTCTTCCACCAGAATTAATATCGTTGGGGTTTTGCTGTTGCGATGGGCTGAAAATTGACAGATCTTCTCCATTCCAACCATCACCGCGCTCATTAGTATTGTCGGCAGTGTAATTCCAAAGGGTATAGCTTAGCCTGTTTGCTTCAAGGGCTTTAAAGGTTCTGTCGAGGGCTTTTGTCTGTTCCGCGAAGTTACCTGTAGTAAATGCTTCCCCTTGGTTCATATCGAAAGGAACTCCAAACTCACCGATAAGGGTTGGTTGGTTTCCCATCGATTGTTTTGTTCCCTCTTTTATTCGGGCTATTTGCTTGGTAAATGATCGGGCTATTGCTCTTCTGCCCAAAACTGGCCTTTTCTTTTCGGCATCCACAGCAAATATTGGGTTAAAACGCTTGTTCATTAGGGTTAAGCCATCGTACCAATGTGTTGCATTTACCATATTTTTCGATTCTTCATCTGTGAAATTGGGCAGATTTTTGAATAGAGCAGGTTCAGCAAATATAAGCCAGTTGCTATCGATACTCTTTATCTCTTCGGCAAAACGGAGTATAAATGGTTTATAGTAATCTTCTTCGAAATCAACTACTTTCCCATTTGCCTCGGCAAAGTATTGGGGTTTTAGGAGTACGGGTTTGTGCTGCGAATTGTAGTCCCAAATTCCGAGGTTACGCCAAATATCATTTTTTTCGCTCTGCCAGGCAATCATTCCTTCTTCATTAATCAATGCACTCCCTGATCTAATGGGGCCAATGGAAGTGAATTTATATTGCTTGGCTTTTACAGTATTCCCGCCACCAGCAACCATTCCCTCAAATGCCGTTGGCATAGGGCCTTTGCGTAGGATATTGAGCTTGTTCAAGTCTGTTTGCCCAATATATCCAGCCGAAGGTTCGTTCATTGTATCGAATCCAATAACATTTCCATAACCTGTCAACCTATGGGCAATTTTCTTTATTGCGTTTATATAGTGCTCCTGGAGGTAATCCTGAATATTCACACCATCAATTAGCAGGTTTGGGGCAAAGGTTTTTCCACCAAAGAAAAGGGTAAACATGGTTGATGCGGCCAGCTTGCTGTTGTTGGTTCCCCAAATCATAGTTGGGAAAGGATCACCCTCAGTATTGTGTACTACTGCCGCTCCCGTCTCGGAAAAGTTTTGAGGATTAAAACCTGCAATTTCCAATGTCCACAGGGGAGCGCCATCGCCACCGGTGAATCTACTCCAAACATCTTGGTGGGGGTCAATAAAGATGTTTATTCCATGCTCATCGGCTTGTGAAACAATATCAACAATATAATTGAGGTAGTCCTCATCGTAAATGCCCGGACCTTCATGCTCAATGGCCTCCCAGGTTATTATCAGCCTTATGAATTTAAATCCCCACTGAGAAAGTCGCTTGAAATGAGTGCTTGCCTTGTTAAGAGGAAACGGTCTGTTAACGAAAGAGACGGTTCTAGCCTTTTCAAAGAAACCATCCTTTATATGGGTTGGTTGTTCGGGTGCGAAGGGGACTTTAGAACTACCTCCAAGATTTATCCCATGCAGTATCATTACACGACCAGAGGCATCTGTAAACCAACCATTTTTAGTGCTGATGTACTTCGACCCGGGTTCGTTTTGCAATATTGGGGCTTTAGCCTCAGGTATCCTGCTGCTTTCTATTGAAATGGTATGATTGATGGTTGAATCTATTGTGGTGTTTTTAACCTTGGTATCTACCATATGATTTCCCAAAGAGAAACTCAAAAAGAGTGCGATAATTACACGCATTATTGTAGATGCTACTCACCAATAATTTTCACCAGCACCCTTTTGCGACGCTTCCCGTCAAATTCTCCATAAAAAATTTGTTCCCAAGGACCAAAGTCGAGTTGCCCTTCGCTTACGGCCACTACTACTTCGCGTCCCATGATGGAGCGCTTAAGGTGACCGTCGGCATTATCCTCATAGCCGTTGTGCTTATACTGTGAGTGCGGTTTTTCTGGAGCCAGCTTTTCGAGCCAAACCTCAAAATCTTGATGCAGACCCGACTCATCATCATTAATAAACACGCTGGCTGTAATGTGCATCGCATTTACTAGCACCATGCCCTCTTTAATTCCGCTTTCAAATAGGCACTCTTCAACATTGCGGGTAATGTTAATGTATTCTCTTCGGGTTTTGGTCTCGAACCAAAGCTCTTTACGATAACTTTTCATGGGGTAATATTTTTATCATACTTTATTGTGCTAAGCAAATTTAACAATTCATTACTTAATAGAAACCCTATTTGCATAATTAATCTATATTG
>DDWD01000185.1 GCA_002345825.1 Bacteroidales bacterium UBA2295 | reverse complement strand
TTTGCAGCCAGAATGTCTGGTTCAACCCGCGCAACTGGACTGGAGGAAATGACCCTATCGATGCTACGGGGAAGGGATGGATTCCAAACCTACGAGCTCGACGAGCTGATTAGCTACCTTAAGCATCACGAGAAACCCGATATCATTCATCTTTCCAATGCTCTATTGTTAGGATTGGCAAAGGGAATAAAAGAAGAATTAAAAGTCCCAGTTGTATGCACCCTTCAGGATGAGGATGTTTGGGTTGATGTAATGGATGAGCCATACCGTAGTCAGGTTTGGGATTTGATGTCGGAAAATGGAAACGACGTTGATGCATTTATAACCGTTAGCCAGTATTTTGCCGACAAGATTAGTCGGTCGATGACAATCCCGCCCGAAAAGCTGCACGTTGTTCCACTTGGTGTCGATCCTTCGGTTTACCAGGTGAATAAGCCAAACCTCAAAGTTCCAACCATCGGGTTCCTTTCCCGTTCCAATGCTGGCAATGGATTTGAGATTTTGATAGATGCATTTATTCTGCTCAAGCAGAATTCGCAGTTCAAAAATGCAAGGCTTAAGGTTACCGGCGGACGAACTGGCGATGATATGAAGTTTATTAATAGGCAGTTGAAGAAACTTAAAAGCAAGGGTTACCAGTATGATATTGAATTTATTGAAGATTTCAGAACCGAATCGTTGGGCGATTTCTTCGAGGGATTAACCCTGCTGTCTGTCCCAGTACAAAAAGGCGAAGCCTTTGGGCTATACCAGCTAGAATCATTAGCAAGTGGAATTCCCATTGTCCAACCCGCAGTGGGTGCTTTTCCCGAGATAGTTGCAAACTCTGGCGGAGGCTTAATATATGAGCCAAATACTCCCGATGCCTTAGCTAAAAAGTGGGAGCAGTGCCTACTGGATAAAGACCTTATAATGCGATTAAGCGAAAATGGCAGAAAAGCCATTGAGGAGAAGTATAGCTCAACAGTAATGGTGAGCAATATGGTAGAGGTTTATATAAAATTAGTGTGCAATTATAACGATTTAAAAATTAGACCCAACCAGAGTCGGTGTGTAAATTTCTAGTTTTTCTGTGGATGAGGTAATAACTTTTGAGAATTGGTGAGATGTTTTTTAAACATAGCTACTCACAATTGAGAAAATCGAAGGTAAAGCAATTGTATTGTTCCATTTACCTTAACTTTGGAGTATGAAAAATGCAGAAAAGAAAATATTCAGACAATGAGTAGTCAAATACTGCTGTACCAATCCGATGACGGGCAGTTAAAAATTCAGGTTCGTCTCGAGAATGAGACTGTGTGGCTCACACAAGCGGATATGGTAGAGCTGTTTCAAACCACTAAACAAAATATCAGCCTTCACATAAAAAATATCTTTAAAGAAGGCGAATTGGATGAGAATTCAGTTGTCAAGGAAAACTTGACAACTGCCACAGACGGTAAAAACTACCGAACAAAGCATTATAACCTAGATGTAATAATATCTGCAGGTTACAGAGTGAAATCGCTTCGAGGTACGCAGTTTCGTATTTGGGCAACCGAACGCCTTCGGGAGTATCTGATTAAGGGCTTCACAATGAACGATGATTTGCTGAAGCAAGGCGGTGGCTACTTTGAAGAGTTGCTCGACCGTATTCGGGATATTCGCTCGTCCGAAAAGGTGTTTTACCGAAAAGTGCTTGAAATATATGCCACAAGCATTGACTATGACCCACGGGCAGAAATGACCCAACAATTTTTCCAAACCGTTCAAAACAAGTTGCATTGGGCAGCACACGGCCACACGGCAGCAGAAATAATTTTCAAAAGAGCCAATGCTCAACTTCCCTTTATGGGTTTGACTGCTTTTAAAGGGAAAAAACCCACGAAACAGGAAATTGGTGTTGCAAAGAATTACCTTGCAGAAGAAGAATTGGCAGTGCTGAATCGATTGGTTTCCGCATACTTAGATATTTCAGAAATCAATGCAATGCAACGCAAGCCTATGTATATGAAAGAGTGGATAGAAGTTTACGACGGGTTTATCAAAATGAGCCGTCAGGATGTTCTGTCTCACGCAGAAAAAATATCGGCAGAGATAGCCCAACGTAAAGCAATTGAAGAGTACGAAGCATATAAAAGCAAAACGATAGATGAACTGTCAGAAGTAGAAAAACAGTTTATTGCAAGCATTGAGCAGGCTAATAAGAAATTAAAAGCACTAAAACCAATGAACAAAAAGAAAGAGTAATGGCATTTCTTTATGATATACCTTTTGGCGAGTTTGGTTAAATAGCTTAATTGTGATAGAAGATAAAGAATTGCTAATAGAAGAGATTGAGAAACTACATATAAAATGATTGCAGAATTATCAAACATATCCAAATCCTACGTTACCCCTGGTACTAACGTGCATCGTGAGGTGTTAAGCGGTATCGATTTAACCATAAAATCGAAGGACTTAATTTCAATTGTTGGGCCATCGGGTTCGGGGAAAAGCACCTTGCTCAACATTATCGGTACAATCGATACGCCTTCGTCGGGTAAAATTCAATTCAAGGGTCAGGATGTAACCACTTATAATGAAAAGGAGCTATCCGAGATTAGGAATAGGAGCATTGGTTTTGTGTTTCAGTTTCATCATCTTTTGCCACAGCTTAGCTTGCTCGAGAATATTCTGGTTCCAACAATCCCATTGCGTAGCAAGAGTAATGGCAAGGAGCTAACCGAACGGGCAATGGAATTGCTAAGCAGCGTTGGCCTAACCGAGCGAATTCATCAACGACCCGGACAGCTATCTGGTGGCGAGTGCCAAAGAGCGGCATTGGTAAGGGCTTTGATTAATCAGCCTGAGCTAATTCTTGCCGATGAGCCCACTGGATCATTGGATCAAGATTCGGCTTTTCAGATTGGAGAATTACTGCTTGATATCAATAAAAAGCATAATGTTGCAGTGGTTGTTGTAACGCATTCGCTCACCCTAGCCGAGAAAATGAGCACAATGTACAGGCTATCAAAAGGCAAACTTGTTTAGTTCATCGCTATGTCAATTTTTCGATATATTCTACGGAGCATCAGTTTTTATCGCAAGCAACATCTGGCTCTTTTCGCTGGCACGCTAATAAGCACCGCGGTGCTAACTGGTGCGCTAATTATTGGCGATTCTGTCAGGCTAAGCCTTAGCAAGTTGGTTGATGTTAGACTAGGAAATACCCGATACGCCTTAAACACGGGCGAGCGATTGGTGCGCTGGGAACTTTCACAGGAGCTGGGTCAAAAGTTAAATGCGCCCACAGCCTCACTGCTTATGTCGCAAGGGGTTGCATCAAATCCCGATAAAGATAGCAGAACCAATGGAATTCAGGTAATTGGCGTTGATAAAGATTTTTGGAAACTTTCGGGCATCGAGGTCGATACGCCTTACGATAACGAGGTTATTATCAACAACGAGGTTGCCAAAGCCTTAAATCTTGATTTGGGTGATGAATTCCTACTTAGGGTAAAGAAGTTGGATGCTATTCCCCTTAATGCTCCTTTTGCTCAGGATATTAATCTCTCAATCGCCATCAGGGTTAAGGTTAAAGCAATTGCCTCTGATAATGAGATGGGGCGATTCAGTCTAAAAAGCAATCAGGCTGCACCATTCAATGTCTTTATTTCTAATCAGCTACTTGCCAAAAATCTTGAGTTAACAAGTAAGGCTAACGTAATTCTGGTGGCGGATAAGAATGGGGCTGATTTATCTTTACAAAAGCTAGAATCTACGTTAAACAATATATTTTCCATTGCCGATGCTGGCCTTAGCATTCGTGAGTTACCCGAATCCAATAGGTACGAGCTTATCTCGGAGAGGATTTTTATTGATAATCCCATCGCCAAGTCAATCCTAAATCAAAATATAACCGACGAAACGGTTTTGACCTATTTGGTTAATTCGTTTCGGCTAAACGGTAAAGAAACTCCTTCCTCTTTCGTTTCGGCTGCTACTCCACCAGTGGTTGGCTCTGCAATAAAGGATAATAAGATAAAAATCAACCAATGGCTTGCCAACGACTTGGGTGCAAAAACTGGCGATACGTTAGAGCTGAAATACTTTGTGATTGGTCCACTTCGAACGCTAAAGGAGGAATCAAAGTCTTTCATTGTAAGTGGTATTATTCCTA
Organism: Bacteroidales bacterium UBA2295; assembly: GCA_002345825.1. Classification (GTDB taxonomy): domain Bacteria; phylum Bacteroidota; class Bacteroidia; order Bacteroidales; family Tenuifilaceae; genus Perlabentimonas. The sequence continues at coordinate 11,786 of DDWD01000185.1, read as the reverse complement.
TTCAAAGTACTTTTGTTAACAACTCTTTAATGCCCCTTTTTCCGGGACTATCCGATGCGGGCAGCTGCTACGACTGGGAGACAGGCATTCCCATCGATCTGGAGAAGATTCGTCCGAAGGATGAGCAGTACTGGAACGATTTCCGCGGTACACCAAAGGCGCTAATATCAATGCAGCAGGGTATTACCCTCTGGGGGAATGCTTTTGGCAACTACACTTCCATTCGATTTGATAAGCAGTCAATGGGCTATGGTGAGTTGGTGCAGCAATTAACAAAAAGTATTAACCCATCCGATTTGGGATTAGCATTTATGCCTGTTTATGAGCAAGGTATGAGCTCGGCAAAAAATTCCGTCGATTTTGGCAGCCTTTTCATCAGCTTAAGCTTCTTCCTTATTGCAGCATCAATTCTGCTAACTGTACTTACCTATTCATTGAATGTGGAATCGAGGAAGGTGGAGATAGGCATCTTATCAAGTCTTGGCTTTTCAAGGAGGATGATTGCAGGCATTCATCTGGGGGAGTCGGTTCTTACAATTTTTTTGGGAGGAATTGCAGGGGTATTCCTCGGAATTGCCTACACTCAGGTAATTATTTGGGCATTAAATTCGGTTTGGCAGGGCGCTGTTCATACCAATATTCTTGAGGTTTTTGCATTGCCATCAACAGCAATCTTTGGTTTTTGTATTAGTGTGGCTATTGCGTCACTTTCTATCTACCTTGTGATAGTTCGAAAGCTTAAGCAACCCATATTAAGCTTGGTTCGTAGTAATTTTCAGGAGTTAATCAGCTCTTTCAGGAAAAGAAGCGCAGCAAGTTTATTCATAGCAATTGTACTTATTTCCGTTTCGTTTGCCATTGTTGCTTTTTCCCTTTCAGATATTAATGCCATAAGCCCCTCGCTATTTCTTTCTGCTGGAGGTCTTTTTCTAGCAGGTTGCATTGGGTTGATAAATTGGTTTTACAGGGTGATTGCCAATAGAAATCACCTTAAACCAATAACTCTAAATCAGCTAGCCATTACAAATTCGGCAAGAAGCAGAGTGAGAAGCCTTACAACCATAGCCCTGCTTGCGCTGGGAACATTTATCACCATAATTACTGGAGCAAACCGGAAAACCTTTTACGGGGTCGAAAATCAGCGTAGCTCGGGTACTGGAGGATTTTTGCTGTGGATGGAAACTACCTTACCCATTCCGTACGATTTGAATACAAACTTTGGCAAAGCCAAATTAGGATTGGAGTACGATACCATTCTCAATAGTGTCGATTTTATTCAGCTGCACCGCCTTGATGGTGATGATGCCAGCTGCCTAAACCTAAATCAGGTGCAGAAGCCTGCCATTCTTGGAGTTAATTGTCAAGCATTCGATAGCCTTGAGGCATTCTCGTTTGTTAGTCAATTAAATGGAGTAGATAAAAATCGAACCTGGCTTGAACTGCAGAACGATTATAGCGACAACACTATCCCTGCAATTGCCGATCAAACAGTATTAACGTGGGGATTAATGAAATCGGTGGGCGATACCATTAGCTACCTCAATGAGGCTGGCGATACCCTAAACCTTAAAATAGTTGCAGGGTTAAGTAACTCCGTTTTTCAGGGTAATATCCTTATCTCGGATGAACTATTCAACAGGCATTTTCCATCATCCAGTGGCTCATCTATTATGCTGGTTGATGCTCCTTCTGATTATCAACCTGAACTTATTGATCTTTTTAATAATACATTGGTTGATTTTGGCGTTGAGGTAAAGCCCACATCGGTACGTTTGGCCGAGTTTAACACGGTGGAAAACACGTATCTCACGGTATTTATGGTGCTGGGGGGATTGGGCATTGTGATTGGCACATTTGGCTTGGGTATTGTTTTGCTTCGCAATATGCTTGAGCGCCGCTCCGAGTTGGCCGTGATGCTTGCCATGGGGTTTAGCAAAAGGCAACTTTTTAGATTGATTTTTACTGAAAACCTTTTCGTTTTGGTGGCAGGTTTGGCAGTTGGAACACTTTCAGCAGTGATTGGAATCTTACCATCATTGCTTTCTCCTGCATTCACTGTGCCCTATGGGTTTGTAGCAATACTTCTAGTTTCAGTATTTGTAAGCGGAGTGCTTTGGATATTTTTCCCAACTCGTAGCATCCTTTCAAAAAATGTTCTGAGAAGCATCAGGGAGGAGTAGGGGATTCAATAGGGTGATTATCTGCCTCTGGATGGGTTGAATAATTGGCAACGCTGAACTAGCAAAGCGCACTCGATTGAATGATTGGTTGATTTATAATTCATTATAAAGATGTTTATGTTTCGTAGCAAATTAAGGTTACTAACATTGGTATTCATAGGATTTCTGTTATTCTCAAATCATTTAAAATCACAATCATATAATTTTGATATTGGTTTAGGTACCGACCCAAGGAATGCCGTAATGATTAGAAACCTTGATGCTGGCATAGGATATTCATTTACCGATAACGATTACTTTGCCTTAGGTTTTAAGCTACAATACTACCTTTTGATTCCCAGGAATATGCGAGATGACTATGATCTATGGTCAACTACCGATAAGATGAATATTTTAACATATGCCGAGGGCCGTTATCATATTCCGCTAAAAAGGTCGAACATAAATACCCAGCAAGAACAAATTTTTGGCTTTTATCCTTTTGCACGATTTTATTTCGACCCTTACTTACCACGAAGACTTAAGTACATTAGCGACAATGATTCGGGTAGTCAGCTGCTTGAGGTTAAATCGGACTTTGGCCTTCAGTTTGGTTATGGTATTGGACTTGGTTTTTATTTTGAGCCAAAATATCGTAAAAATTCTTTAGCAATTACCTTTGAGTACAATACCCTCGACGGATTCGAGAAGTTAAAAGAGGAAGTTATCCACTGGCCAATAAATGAGCCGGGAAAGTCTCAGTTTACTTTGGGTATTTCCTTTTTCTTTTGGTAGATAAGTTTAGCTGTAACCAAAAATCTTCTTCTCCTTAATAGTTTTCGATACGTACTTTGGCACCATGGTTTCCCAGCGCTTATCGTTGCTATGCATTAGCTTTAGCACATCGTTTGGTGTTATGTGTAGCCACTTGGTTTTGGCTTGGCGTAGGTTTCTTATCTTCCGATTATCAACCAAATAATCAAATATATGCTTCACGTCGGGCTCCAACTCCACATCGTCAACCAGCAGTATTTTTCCCGTTTCTCTATCCAGGGCAGGGTAGATGTAAAATCGGGTATTATCGGGGAACATACGGCCCATAGCTTCTAATATTCCGCCTCGCAGACAGGTGTAATACTTCTTCTCCATAACCTTACGGAACGTTGGTACGCCAAGTATTACCCTAAGGTTAAGAATTTTAAATCGATTAAAGTAATCTACAACCTTGTAGAACTCCTGAAAGTTCGATACCAATACGTTTTGTCCCATCCCGTTTAGCAGGTCAACCCGGTTAAGGAAATCGCGCTCGTCAATCTCGCCCTCCTCAAGAAGGTTATTTAGCGTTATTTCGCAGATTTGTAGCGTGTTGTGTGGTGTGAAGTTTTTATCCTCCTTAAACAGCGCATACGATGTTTTTAGGATATCGAAACCCACGTAAGTAATGGGTCGGAATCGTCCCCTGAGTACCAACGCGTTCTTCTTGTACAAAAAATCGGCGGGTTGATGCACCTCGCCGTGACGGTCGAACATCACAGCGGGGGTCATCTCATTTTTTACCAGCTGCACGCACAGCAGCCTATTATCAACGTAGCAAAGGTCGGGGCCAATCATTCGGGCCATGGTAATCTCAACGCGGTCGGTATCCAAATTATCAAGCAGCGATTGCAGAAATACATTGGGCCTATCGTGGTAGTGGAAACAGGCAAATATTAGGTTAACACCCAGCGTGCCAAGCGTGTACTGTTGCAGTAGGGCGTCGTTTTCTAAAAGGCGAACGTGGATAACCACCTCGTTGGGCTCGCCCAGCTTGGAGTGCTCAAACTTAACGCCCATCCAGCCATGGCCCTGATTACTCTTTTGGTAGTTAAGCGTTTCCACCGTATCGGCAAACGAAAAGAATTTAAGATCGGGGCTACGCTTCTCGCCAAGCACCTGCAATAAATCGTTGTACTCGGCTTGCAGCATCTTCTCAAGCCTGTTTAGACTAACATAACGGCCGCTATCACCCTCGTTGTATAGGTGGTCGCTAAAGGTTTTATCGTAGGCCGATATGGTTTTGGCAATGGTTCCCGAGGCGCCCCCGGCTTGAAAGAAAGAACGGGCAACCTCCTGCCCACCACCAATCTCGGCAATGGTTCCGTACTTGGTGCTATCCAAATTGAGCATTAGCGCTTTGCGCTTGGTACTAAAAACTTCGCGTTCCATAGTTCGCTTATTTGTCAATAAAAATAGGCAAAATATTTACAATGTTACCAAGAGAACAAACAAATGGGGTAAGGGTTTAGAGTTCATAAAGTTTAAAGCCTGCCTATCGTCAGACAGGTTCATAAAGTTCAGAGTTTATCGAGTTTGGGGTGATTTGTTGATTGAATGATTGTGACTCTGTCATTGCAAGAAGGGAAGGCCAACTGTCGACTCCTGCCAATTTACTACAAACTCCATGGTCAGGCGGGACTTTTAGACAAGCAGAGACAACCTACAACTGACAACTGATTACCTCCAACCACTAACTCATAACTTATCCGACTTTCCGACTTCCGACTTTTCGACTTTCGACTAAAAAAAACGAAGCCAGCACCCAAAAAGCACCCGCTCCGTTCTTTCTTTTTAACTCAAAATATTTGCCTATTCCAGCTCGCGCTCCACATCCTTATCGCCACGACCCGAGAGGTTCACAACGGCCAAATCGCCTTTGCCTTTTAGCATTTTGGCGGCTAGCGCAACGGCGTGACTCGACTCAACCGCTGGGATAATGCCCTCAAGGTGCGATAGTAGCTTGTAGCCCTCAATGGCCTCATCATCGGTTACAGGGGAGTAATTTGCCCTTCCCTTATCCATAAGGTATGCGTGCTGTGGGCTTATGCCGGGGTAGTCCAATCCTGCTGCAATGGAATGCGATTCAACCGGATTTCCGTCGGCATCTACTAAACAATACGAGTATGTTCCTTGAAAAACGGCGGGTTTACCCAGCGATAGCGTTGCTGCGGTATTCTCAAGTGTAGCATTTCCACCGCCCTCGGCACCATATATATTCACCTCAACATCATCTAAAAAGCCTGAGAATAGACCTATGGCATTGGAACCACCACCAACACAGGCAAATATTGATTGGGGCAATCTGCCTTCGGCATTTAGAATCTGTGCCCGTGCTTCCTGTCCAATTACGCTTTGGAAGTAGCCAACCATTCGTGGGTAGGGGTGAGGGCCAACCTGCGAACCCAGCAGGTAGTAAGAGTCGGGATGCTCAATGTAGTAACCCAGGGCAGCATCTACAGCGTCCTTTAGGGTTTTTGTGCCTAAATCGGTGGCAATAACCTCGGCACCCAGTAGCTTCATACGGCGTACGTTAAGCGCTTGGCGCTCAACATCAATGGCGCCCATAAAAACCTTGCAAGGTATGCCCATAAGTGCTGCTGCAGTGGCTGTTGCCACGCCATGCTGACCAGCGCCCGTTTCGGCAATAATCTCCTTGGCACCCATGCGCTTGGCAAGAATTATCTGACCAATGGTATTGTTAATTTTGTGCGCACCGGTATGGTTCAAGTCCTCGCGCTTTAGGTAAATTGTTGAGCCAATGTGCTCACTCAATCGACGAGCATAGTATAGGGGCGATGGCCGCCCAACATACGTTTTTAGGTAGTGAACAAACTCCTTTTGAAACGATTCGTTGCGTACCTCCCTATCGAATGCCTCGGCAAGCTTAGCCAAAGGCTCGGTAAGTACTGGGGGAACGTACGCTCCGCCGTAATTCCCATACATTCCATCGCTATGGTTTAGCATTGAACTTAGAGGCAATACCTGAACTTGTGTGTTTGTGATATTTGTGGTTTCCATAATTTCTGAATTTTTACTGATTTTTAACTTGTTTTTTGTTCTGTTGATTCCATCAACCTTCCTGCTTGGCAGGGTCATTCAATCTCTTTTAGACGCTGACAGGTGCTTTGCACGCTGTCAGGTCATTAATCATCCAATCAATCATTTCTCGTGCACATTATAGCATTGCACACAGCGCCCACGTAGGGCGCATGCTTTTGCTGGGCGGGGAGGCCCCGCCAACGCCATGTCCAAATCAGTATCAGAAAAAATTGGTTCAAAATTGTGAGTTAATATGATTAAAAAAAGAAAGACCGCAGGGGTTACCTGCGGCCTTATATGGTTACTTGAGTAGTAGCAATAAGGTTAACGCCCCCTAGTTTGAGAGTTTTTACCTTGCCACCACCAAGAAATGCTAATCATTGTTGTCATTTTGCTATATTCTTACTCCGCAAATTAAAATACATTTATTTTGATAACCAAATATTATCCTAAAATAATTATGTGACAATATTCTTACGGCCTGGAAATAAGTACGATAAAAATACAAAGATTATTAGCGAAGCCGTGATGCCAAAAATATTGGGATCTAAATTAAATGGCAGCTTTACTGTTAGCAGCGTAAGCGTTAGGGTTGTACCACCACCAACAAGCATACCCCAGAATGCCCCAATGGTACTCCCTCGTTTCCAGTAGAATGCGCCCAAAACGGGAATAAACAGTCCGCTTACCATGAATGCGTAGGAGTAGAGCATTAGCTCCAGCACGTTTTCCATTTGCCAAGCAAGGAGCAGAGCCAACACACCAATAATTAGCGTTATTACCTGCGAAATTCGTAGCGTAGATTTTTGCCCTTCGGGCAATTTGAACAACTTACGTAGGATATCGGTCTGCACGTTACCCGAGGCCGCCATGAGGCAGCTGTCGGCAGTTGACATGATGGCCGAGAAATACGCCGACATCATCAAGCCCATTAACCCTACGGGTAGTATGGTGCGAAGGAGCAGGGGTAAACCCATCTCGGCATCCAAATTGCTACCAGGGCCAAAATCCATATAGGCAAACATTCCATTCTCGAAGGCTACCCGTGCAAATAACCCAAGGATAACACCCATAAATGCCATTAGAGGCCACTCAAAAATCCCGGCAATATACCATGCTCGTTGCGCCTCTTTGGCGGTGCGGGTTGAGTAGATACGTTGGTAAAGCGTCATCCCCACAAACCAAATGGGGATAATGGTTACTGCCCAGTTAAGCAGCGTTTGCCACTCCACATTGTTGAGCGCAAGAAAATCTTTTGAGAGCGTATCGCGGATGGCCTGCATTCCGCCAATTGAGTTGTACCCCAGAGGAATCCCAATGAGAATAAGCCCTGCCATTAGAATTATCCACTGAAAAGTATCGGTGTAAATTACGGCTTTAAGCCCGCCCATCACTGTATAAATTACTGCTATGGCACCCATAATTATTAGGGCGGTATTCATATCAAGGTCTTGAAACGATGCCGATGCCAGTTTAGCCCCAGCTAGTAGCTGTGAACTGGTGAAGCCTATGTAGCCAATGGCTGATATTACACCTGCTAGCAGGGCAACCTTGGGGCTGTAAAAATGCTCGAATAGCTGCGGAAAGGTGAAGAGTTTTAGCTTGGTGGCTATTTTGCTGGCTTTTGGAATTAGCACTACTGCCGAGAGCCATGCTCCAATAAGACCAGTAAATAGCATCCATGAGCCCGATAGACCCATTAGAAAACCCAGTCCGCCAAGACCAATGGAAAATCCACCGCCCACATCGGTAGCTACCACCGAAAGCCCAACGTGGAAACTGCTCATGGTGCGGCCGCCTACGTAGTAATCATCGGCATTTTTGTTGCGTCGGAGAAAGAAAAATCCTATCCCCAGCATAAAAATCATATACACAATAAATACAGAGAGATCGATTATATGCATAGTACATTTTTTTGCTGCAAGTAATTCTGCAAAGGAGTGCAGCGTGATTAAAAAATAATGGATGTAGGGAGGATATACAGACTTGCAATTCCGAAACCCTAAGTACAAAACTAGGGATTCAAAATCAAAATATCAAAAAAAGATGTTTAAGGCTTTATCTTAATGACTTGCATTTCACTGTAAAATTGAAACCGGATTACTTGACCCATATCTCAATATTTTGTAAATTACCACTGAATCCTATAAAATGATATTGCTATGGACGATAACCTAATTGAGATTTCCAACGAGAACTATACCAGCGCGTTAGTTCTCCAAAGTTACTTGGAGTCCAACGGTATAAAGTGCTACCTAAAAAATGTAAACTTGGTGCAACCCAACGTGTCGGATAACGTAAGGGTTCAAATTGCTGAAAACGATGCCGAGAAAGCTATTAAGCTTTTAGCTGCATTTAGGCTTGAGAAGGTAAAAGGCGAGGCGCAGCCAAGAAAAATACTAGTTCCCATCGATTTTTCTGAACATTCAAAAAATGCAGCATACTTTGCCTTAAAGTTGGCAAAACTTTACAAGTCGGAGGTAAAGCTGCTGCACGTATTTAACTCGCCGGTGGTTGATATGATTCCCTTTACCGACGCTGCCAGCATACAGATTGATGTGGATATCAGCTACCAGATTCTTCAGAAAACGGCTAAGGAGAACTTAGTGAAATTTTTCAAAAAGCTTCGTAAGTATGCCGATGATCATAGTATGAAAAGCATAAAAATTGGATACGCCCTACGCGAAGGTTTTGCATCGTATGGTATTGCCGATACTTGTAAGCGGTACAAGCCAGGTATGGTAATTATGGGAACCAAAAGCGAAGGGTTTAGAAGTACCGAGCTGGTGGGTAGCGTTGCGGCTGAGGTGGTTCATGATACGCAAATACCTCTTCTTGTTATTCCCGAAAATGCCAACTTGAAAGATTTTGAAGAGGTGAAAAATGTGCTGTATGCAACCCGTTTCGATGATAACGATTTTCTGGCAATCCGTAAGTTGGTTACCATACTCTCTGGGTTTAGTGTGAACCTTGTATGCGCCCATGTGTGCGACGACCCCGATAGTAAGATAACCCAGGCAAAAATGAACAATTTGAAGGAGTACGCTAAGAAAACATTTAAAAAAACAAAGATTGAGTTTGATGTAATAAAAGGGAAAAGTGCTTCGGAAGCCTTTAAGGGTTACATTGCTGGGAAAAATATCGACCTAATGGCGCTTACTATGCACAAGCGTGGTATACTTGAACGGCTATTCAATCCATCGTTAACACGTAAAATGCTTTCCGATGCTGAAATACCGCTGCTAATTTTTTCGGAGTAGAAGTAGTTTCATGAAAAACAAAAGCCAGAAATAGTTGCAATTTCTGGCTTTTTGTTATGTATTCGGTAATTATTACTGCATATTGTGAAAAACGTTAGTCACATCGTCGTCATCCTCCAACTTTTCAATAATTTTCTCAACCTCGGCCTGTTCCTCCTCGTTTAGCTCTTTGGTATCGTTGGGAATTCTCTCAAATCGGAACGTTTTGATATTGTAGCCATTTTCCTCCAGGTACTTTTGAATTGGGCCAAAGCCGGTAAACTCGGCATAAATCATAATGCTGTCGTCATCGGCAAAAACCTCATCGGTACCAAAGTCAATTAGCTCAAGCTCAAGTTCTTCTAGGTCAACACCCTCTTTCATTTCAACCTCAAACGAGCATTTGCGGTCGAATAGGTAATCGAGCATTCCTGTTGTGCCTAGCGTACCCCCGTTTTTTGTAAAGTAACTCCGCACGTTGGCCACGGTGCGGGTGGGGTTGTCAGTAGCCGTTTCCACTACAATGGCTACGCCATGGGGGCCTTTGCCCTCGTAAACAACCTCTTTATAATCCTTAGTATCCTTCTCGGTTGCTTTTTTTATTGCCCTTTCAACATTATCCTTGGGCATATTCTCCGACTTGGCGTTCTGTATTGCCAGTCGTAACCTTGGATTGGTATCGGGGTCGGGGCCTCCGGCCTTAGCGGCTAGGGTTATTTCACGGCCAATGCGGGTGAATACTCGGGCCATGTTGCCCCATCGTTTCAATTTACGTGCTTTTCTATATTCAAATGCTCTTCCCATTTTATTTTGATTTTTTTTCGACACGCAAAAGTATTAAACTATCGCTTACACCATTTATATTTTGTTAAATTTTTGTTGTATAACCATTATTATTATATAAGTGCTACTGGTAAATCTCAGAAAATCAATTTAAAATGAAATATTTAAAAATATTTCTTAGAAAAGTTGCATACCAACTATTTATTATACTACATTTGTATTAAACAAGATGATTAATACAAAATGATTAATTAAGAATCTTATGGCAAAAGACAATTTACTAACCGATTTACTCACTGCCTGGGAAGAGACCTATAAGAAGGGACAGCTCACGCTGTGGATATTCCTGGCGCTAAAGGACGATAGGAAATACGTTGATGAGATTAAAACCTTTGTCGAGAAGCAATCGAACCACACCATGACCTGCGAGGGGCAAAGCCTATATCGAACCCTGCGCAAGTTCCAGCATCTGGGTGTAGTCGATTTTGAAACAGGAAAGGGGAATAAAGGCCCAGAACGAAAGTACTATTTCCTTACTGCGCTTGGAGAATCGCTGCTTAATCAGTTTGTGCAGCGTAACATCAGCCTATTTTTTAATGAACATATTAAACAGCTACTAAATTTGGAGGAGAAAAAATGAAGTACATCACAACCAGTCAGCTGCGCTTTGCAGCAGTCCTAATTGTGCTTACCATACCGTTTAGGTTGGGCTTAAGCCGCTTGCTCGATGCCGAAATGTTTACCATGGCTTGGGTGTTAGCATCAGCCTACGCTGTTGTAGTTTTTGCCATGGGGTGGATTTTTGGCCGAAAGGATCACGAGTCGTTACCCATTTACGATATCGGTTTTCGGTTTCACCTAACTACCTATATTATATGCAACACCATTGCCGAAATTCTATTCTATTTCAATTTTAACTCAAGGTTTGAGGATATTAAGGTTGTGCATCTAACAGCAATTTACTGGGGCGTATTTCTGTTGATGCATTTTGTTGCATTTTTGGCAACCCGTCGCAATGCCATAAAGGGAATAAATAAATCGGAGATATTCGAATAAAAACTATTTGTAATAAATGCTATAGCCTCTGTTTGGATTGGGTAATTCTGACATAGGTTTTTTGCTGTGTATGTCGATATGGCGTATGGGAATTAGCAATAGATGTCATTATGGCCGAAAAGTTGATTTGGTATTTACTTTGAAATATGCATTACCGAAGTTTAATTACAAAAATTGATGTTTAACTAAAAATATGGAGGGTTTTGCTATGATACCAATGTTAAGACCTAGAGGAAGTAATGTTCCCAGCTTAGTAGATGCCTTTTTTGGCGATGATTTTCTATCGAACTTTTTTGATAATACCAATTTGGGAACCGTTCCGGCAGTAAATATTATTGAGAACAAGGATGAGTTTGCCATTGAGGTAGCGGCACCTGGCCTTGAGAAGAAAGATTTTAATGTGGATATCCACAACAATGTGCTAACTATCTCGAGCGAGAAAGAGTTTAGTAACGAGCAAAAAGATGAGAAGGTGATGCGCCGGGAGTTTAGCTACACCGCATTCAAGCGTAGCTTTAGCCTACCCGATGGTGCCGATAGCGATAAAATTAAGGCTACCTACAAAGAGGGGATCCTTACAGTTTCCATTCCTAAAAAAGAGGAAGCAAAAGAAAAGCCAGCACGTCAAATATCCATTTCGTAGCGTGAGGTAGGTTAATAGATTGATTGAAAAAGGCGGGTTTTCCCGCCTTTT
>DDWD01000089.1 GCA_002345825.1 Bacteroidales bacterium UBA2295 | reverse complement strand
GGCAATCGCAAAGCAAAGTTTTACCATTTAATACTGATTGTTGTTTCGGCCCTACTGGGACCAGTGTTTGTAATTTTCAACTACCATTCTGCATACCAATTCCTTTTCGTTCTTGCTTTTCCATTGTTCATAAGCAATCTGTTAGTAGTATTCAGAAATTCAAATCCTGCCGATTTGTACCCAGAACTAAAACGATTGGCTATTGCAACACTCATATTCACAGTTACATTTGGCGTTGGAATGATTTTATAAGGTTTTGGTGATGATTAAGGCAGCCGTTAAACGAATCGATTTTCAATTTATAAATCCTGGACAAACTTCTCGGGGTACATTGTACAGTAAACCATCGTGGTTTTTTATTATTACCAACCATGGTAAAACTGGTATCGGTGAGTGTTCGGTTATACCTGGTTTAAACCCTGAGTATGTCGATGGCTACGAGCAGAAGATTCAGGCGGTTGTAGATAGTCTAAATTCTGGACTAGTTCCAAATCGGTCTGAACTCAAAGATTTTCCATCTATTTGTTTCGGACTAGAGACTGCGCTGCTCGATTTAAAACATAAGGAAAGCGGTATTCTTTTCCCTTCCGATTTCACATCTGGTAACCTAGGTATTCCAATAAACGGGCTTATTTGGATGGGAACAAAAGCCGAAATGCAGGCTCGTATCCTTGAAAAGTTGAATAGCGGTTTTAGGGTGCTGAAGCTTAAGGTGGGGGCGCTGAACTTCGATGAGGAAGTTTCACTTCTGAAAAGTATTCGAAGAGAGTTTTCTCCCGATGATCTTGAGCTGCGCCTCGATGCCAATGGAGCATTTTCGCCACGTGATGCCATGGAGCGGTTGAAATGGCTTTCCGATTATCATATCCATTCCATTGAGCAGCCCATTACTGCAGGGCAGTGGGACGAGATGGCTCGTATCTGTTCCGACTCTCCAATACCTATTGCCTTGGATGAGGAGCTAATTGGAATTTCAGACTCATCAATAAAAGCCCAATTGCTAACGCATATAAAACCCCAGTACATAATCCTAAAACCCAGCCTTATTGGTGGGCTCGAAATGAGCAACGAGTGGATATCTTTGGCCAAAGGCCAAAATATTGGTTGGTGGGCCACATCGGCCTTGGAAAGCAATGTTGGGCTAAACGCCATATCGCAATGGGTATTTACGCATAGCGTATCAATGGTTCAGGGCCTTGGAACAGGGCAGGTTTTTAGCAATAATATTTCATCGCCCTTAGAACTACGTGGTGCTGAGTTGTATTATAACCCAGCAAATAGATGGGGAGAGGTTAATTGACTTGCCATCGTCCGAAGGTCATGGCAACGTCAAAAAGGATTTTTTGATTGGTTGATTAGTTGATTGACCTGACAGCGTCAATATTTGGGAATTGATGATTGAGTGATGGGTTACAGGTTACGGGTTTCGAGTTACGGGTTTCGGGTTGTGGCTTGCGATGCAGTGAGCTAGTCGAATGGTCGAAGTGACCGATGAGGATTATTTGATTGACTGAATGACCCTGCCTTTGCCTTTGCAGGTAGGCTGACAGCCCTGCCTGTCGCCAACAGGGCAGACAGGGTGCGAAGCTCCCTACCAGAGGAAGGCAAGCTGTCAGCGTCAATTTATAAAAGAATTAAAAAACAATTCCATTAACTTTACAATCCATAAGTACAACACGTAATCGAATTTGGTTTTGCTTACATTAAACAACAATAATTACACGCAGCAAACCCTGCTTCAACTTTGTGAGGAGAAGGTTAGCTCGCAATCCACCCCAACGTGGGAGAGGGATATCTACATATTTATCCAGGAGTGGCTTTCTGATGCTGATTATATCGAGGTTAAAACATCAGGCTCTACGGGTAAGCCTAAAAACATCAAACTTAAAAAGAGATGGTTAGAGTATTCTGCAAGCCAAACCTGTAATTTTTTCAATCTAAATAGCCAAAGTTCCGCTTTGCTCTGCCTACCCGCAGCGTATATCGCAGGCCGTATGATGATAGTTCGGGCATTTGTCTCCGGAATGAATCTGGTTACCGTTGAGCCCTCAAGCAACCCATTCATCAATCATCCATTCATCCAACCGAGCGAACTCGCCGCAAGACAATCATCCAATCAACCAAACAGTAAACTAGCCAATCATTCTTTAGATTTTACAGCCCTCACCCCATTCCAACTCCACCAATCGCTACAAACCTTAAAAAGCAACCCCTTGGTAAAATCCATTATTGTGGGTGGGGGAGAGGTTAGCACAGCACTTGAGAAGGAGGTGCAGGATTTACCCATTGATATTTATGCCACTTACGGAATGACCGAGACCAGCAGCCATATAGCACTTCGAAGGGTAAATGATAGCGAACGTAAGGAATCTTTTACCATCATTGGCCATACAAAAATAAATATCGATGAAAGAGGATGCTTAATCATAGAGAATCCATTCCTTTTTGAGGGTAGGCTAGTTACCAATGATATTGTTGAGGTGCTGAATAGTAAAGAATTTCGATGGCTTGGCCGATACGATAATGTTATCAATAGCGGAGGCATAAAGATTATGCCCGAGGAGGTTGAAAAGGCAATTAGTAACTTAGTGCCTCAAAGCATTGCTATTAGTTCAATTCCCCACAATACTTTAGGTGAGGCCGTGGTACTTGTGATTGAGAGTGCTGAACTGACGAATGATGAAAAGAAGAGTTTACTGTTGCACATAAAAAAACTTGTACATTCTTATGCCATTCCAAAGCAGATATACTCATTATCCGAAATCCCGAGAACACCAACCGGTAAGATCGATAGGAGAGAAATAAAGGAAAGGCTTAAATAAGCGGTACAACTTTTTACTCTGTTTCTTGTATTTTGGAAATAATAGTTATTAGGGTTTTATTAGTTACTTTTTTTGCTCTAGTATCAAAACTATCCGCATCTATAATTTCAATGGAGAAGTTTGCCATTTGGTCATTACCGAGAATAATCTCCCATTCAAAGTAAGCACTTTGTAACCATTCCCCGGGTATCCATTGTTGTCGTTTTGTTAAGGCTGTCTTTAACCATTTACCATCATGTATTTTGATATTTCCCTCATGCTGATCCTCGAATAAACTAGTTGGAAAATAGTCCACTTCAAACCATGGCATTGTATTAACTCCGGGCTTTGAGTCGCCATTATCTTCCGGAAAGCCTTCTTTTGCTCCCAGTTTTTTGATGTAGAATTTACAAACTTCGTCGGGAGCCATTGAAACAGTGTATACTTTAACACTTAAATTTAGGATTGACTCGCCCTCGTGTATTTCCTTATAGTCTTCTAGTGCTTGTTGTTGTGCTTCCATATCAACAATTGCCTCGGGAAAAATGGGAATATCCTTTTCGGTTCTTGGGATGTTTTGAGCAATACTTGGTATGAAAATGAATAAGATTAGCACTGCGAGTATGTAAGATGATGTTTTCATAGTTATTTGTTTTAGGGTTTGTTGTATACAAAGATAGGGTATTGTTACCCAAAATAACCTACAACCATTTCTTTCGTCTAAAGAAGATTACCATTGCAGCCACCATTAAAATCATCAGCATTAGTGAAAAGGGATAACCCCAGTACCAGTTGAGCTCGGGCATATTCCATGGGCTGTTTTCGGGGTTAAAGTTCATACCGTAAATACCTGCAATAAATGTTAGTGGGATAAAAATGGTGGCAATAATGGTTAGCACCTTCATTACCTCATTCATCTTGTTGCTCAGGTTCGACATGTACATATCGTAAAGGCTGTACACCATTTCGCGGCTATTCTCTAGCGTTTCAATAACCTGAACTAAATGGTCATAAACATCTCGTGTAAATAGCTTTACCTCGTTGCTAACTAGGGGCGACTCGTCGCGAAGCAACGAGTTCAACCCATCGCGAAGCGACCAAACCGACTTGCGGAAGGCCATTAGCTCGCTTCTAAGCGAATGGATATGCTGTAGGTGTTGCTTCTGTGGATTTTCAATCACCTCCACCTCAATCTGCTCAATGGTTTCGTCAATGGTTTCGAGGGATGCAAAGTAATGGTCAACAATACAATCGATTAGCGCGTAGGCTAGGTAATCGGGGCCTAATTTCCGCAGCCGAGTGTTCACTGTTTCAAGCCGTTTGGTTATAGGCGCAAATATTGGAGCATCGCTCTCCTGAAAGGTGAGGACATAGTTTTCCCCTAGTATAATGCTAACCTGTTCGTTGATGCTACTTCCAACTTCTGCTTCAGGTTTTGGATGGATGATCAACCTTAGCACAATAAATACGTACTCGTCGTAAGGTTCAACCTTAGGGCGTTGGGTTGTGTTTACAATATCCTCCTCAACCAAAGGGTGCAGATTGAAATATTTCCAAATGGGTTGTAGCTTCTCAACATCATGCAGCCCCCGAACCTGAATCCACGTTTTCGATTCACTTTGCAAGTATTTTTCTGCTTCATCAAGGTTTTTTATGTCCTTGCTGATGTAATGACTCTCATCAAAATCATGAACGGTAANNACCTTTTGGCCTGTATGCACAGCTGTTCCCGGTGCTTCGCCCGGTTTTTTCTTTACCCGTTGATGTACTTTTTGGAAGGAGAGCAGTCCGTTAATCTTTGATGCTGATTTGATGAGTTTTCGTTTCATTTCTACCGATTTTTATGACACAAAAAAGTGACCACCTAAAGGTAGTCACTTTTAAAAAAAAATCAAGTTAGGCAATAAGTCTATTTCTTAATAATGGCATCAAGCACTTTTTGCTTATCGAGCTTCTTGGTGCAGAAGAACCAGTCGTAGCAATGGGTATCCTCGTCCTTGCTCTCCATACGCTCCTTGGCTACGCCGCATGATCCGGCTGTGGGCACAATTACATCGTCGCCGGGTTGCCAATCGGCTGGGGTAGCAACGCTAAACTTATCGGCGGCTTGTAGGGCAATTACTATGCGGTAAAGCTCATCGAAATTACGACCAAGGCTAAGTGGGTAGTACAGCACGGTACGAACAATACCATTGGGGTCAATCACAAACACAGCGCGCACGGCCTTGGTATTGCTCTCGCCGGGCATCATCATACCGTACTTGGTGGCCACCTCCATGGTGATATCCTCAATTAGCGGGAAAGTTACCTCAACATCCTTCATACCCTTGTACTCAATCTTCTCCTTAATGGTACGAAGCCAAGCGATATGGCTGTAAAGTCCATCAACTGATAGTCCAACCAGCTTACAGTTGGCTGCATTAAAGTCCTTCTCCATACTGGCGAAGGTCATGAACTCCGAGGTACAAACAGGAGTAAAGTCAGCGGGGTGACTAAATAGTATTACCCAGCTGCCCTTGTAATCGCCAGGAAAATTGATTTCGCCCTGAGTGGTTACAGCCTTAAACTCGGGAGCTTTTTCGCCAATGCGAGGCATTGCGAAAACTTGTTCTTGTTTCTCTTCCATTTTTATTAATTGTTTGTTGTTTGTTGAAATTTAAATATTGAAGTTGTTGGCAAAGAGTTTCTACTCTGTGGGTCTGCCGCTACCTAAATTTTTGCTCCGCTCAATCGATTGTAGTGCAAGGTAGTTCTCGCCAAATTTCTTAAGATTATTCATCTCATCGTCGTACTGGTTGAAGTGGCGCTCTTCGTCCTCAACTAGGCGCTCAAACAGTTTCTTCGACACTGAATCGTTGTTCTTTGAGCACTCGTTAGCCCAAAGGTTGTAGTCGTTGGCGCTTTGTTCCTCCATTTCGGCAGCAAGCTTAAGGATTTCCTTCACGTCGTGAATTCTTTTCACGGGCTGCGAAACCTCTATGTCCACATCACCACCAAGGAAAAGGATACGTTCTGCCAGATCCTCAACATGCAGCATCTCGTCAATGGCAGTACGCTTGAATAGGTTGGCTAGTAGATCGTACCCCTGATCATCGAGATGAAAATGGAAATACATGTATTGATGTACAGCTGCTAGTTCGTCGGCTACCGCCTTGTTTAGTAGTTCGATACTTTTTTCCTTCATAATTAAATTTTTAAAAAAGTTAATTGTTTGGTTTAGTTTAAGTATGGGATTTTGCGTCTGTAAATTTTCCTGTAATCTGTAGCTTGATATCCTGCACTTTGAAGTTGGTGATATTTTTTCTTAAGAAATATTCGTTAAGCAGGTCGTCGAGCTCCTGGTCAAAGTAATCCTCTATGCGCTCCGATTCATTGCAGTAAAGATGATGATGAATGTCCTTGGCTATCTCATACCTCATTATATCCTTCTCGGTTTTTACTTTTTTCAAAAGGCCTTTCTCCACAAATACGTCAAGGGTTTTGTAAACTGTACCTATGGCAATGTGGGGATGGTTCCTCCTGATGAATTCAATCACATTATCGGCCGTTGGATGCCCATCAATAGTTTTCATCGCATCTAGCACCGCAATTCGTTGTGGTGTAATTTTTAACCCGTGTTTAACTAAATCTTCTGCTCCCATAGCCAAAGAGTATTAATGATTATATAGGAATAATTCCTGATTAAGAACAAGTAAATTTACAAAATGTTTAATGCGTTGTCAAGATTTTGTAGAAAAAAATAGTAAATAAGTGTTAAGCCATTGTATGTTTTGGCATTAATAGGGATAAAGGGATACAAAAAAAGGGCTCCAATTGGAGCCCTTAGTATTATCGCTTTTAATTTACATTTTATCAATAAGATATTTTAGCTTGTTGTATGTAACCTCGCTAATCGGTGCCAGCGGAAGTCGTAGGTTGTTGTCAATTAATCCGAGGATATTTAGCGCTGCTTTCACTCCCCCAGGATTTCCCTCAACAAATAGGTTGTCGATAATTTCGGTAAGCCTGTAGTGCAGCTCACGGGCTTTGTTTAGTTCCCCTTTGCCTGCAAGGTGTATTAGACTCGAGAATTCTTTAGGGAAAGCATTCCCCACTACCGAAATTACACCATCGAAACCCATTGCCATTTGGGGTAGGGCTAACCCATCGTCGCCCGATAGTACAAGGAAATTGCTTGGCCTATCGCGTAGTATGTAGCTCTGCTGATTGAGGTTACCCGATGCTTCCTTAACTGCTACGATATTTTTCACATCCCTTGCCAGCTTCAGGGTGGTGTCGGTGCTCATATTCACACCCGTTCTTCCGGGTACGTTGTAAAGTATTATGGGCAGCTCGGTTTCGGCTGCAATGGCCTTGTAGTGCAATTCCAACCCTTTTTGAGTGGGCTTATTGTAGTATGGGGTTACCGATAGAATGCCGTCTATTCCAGTAAAATCGAAGCTATGGATTGATTTAATTAGAGCGCTGGTGTTGTTTCCACCCATACCTACCACTAGAGGTACCCTTCCGTGGTTCTTCTTCACCACAAAGCTAACCAGTTCCTGTTTCTCGGTATCGGTTAGGGTTACCGATTCGGCAGTGGTGCCAAGCAGCACGATGTAGTTTACGCCACCACCTATAAGGTGTTCCACCAAGCGTTCTACCGCGGGGTAATCAATCTCGCTTTGCGAGTTGAAGGGAGTTACCATGGCTACTCCCAAACCTTTGAACTTGTTAAGCATATGTCGATTTTTTTAATTTTTCAATTTGCATCAAGAGTTCATTGTCCTAACTCTCTTCGCTATCCTGCTGAGCAAATCGGTTGTTTATAAGATTTAAGTAGTGTTTAATTTGGCTGATAAGATAGCTTAAATCTTCGTTGGGTTTTATGTTGATTATAAGGTCGTTGGGGTTGTCGGGGTAGCTTAGGTTACCAACCCTAAACTTTGCTTTCGATAGAGATACTACCCATTTAAGCGGGAATACCTCCTCGGTTGAGAGATCGATAAGGATGTCGAAATTATTGGTCATGAATTCGTTAGCTACAGTAGTTAGTGGTTTACCGTACCAATTCGTTTCTTTTTTTGTGAATATGTTTACAGATTCGAATAGTTGAAATTCTTGAGGAATTTCTTTGAGGGGGCAGTACGATAAAAGGCAAACCTCTAGGTTTTGGCTAGTGAGAAAACTGGTGAAGTCCACAACCTGTTGAAAAGTATTTTTGCTTGAGGCGTAGAACACAATCCCAACTTTACGGGCCGACACAAAATTGTGTACCTTTTTTTCTCTGGTGAATCGCTTGAGCTGCTTACCAAGCTTCTTGTGCCCTATGCGTAGTTTTAAATTTTTAAACATCATCTTAAGATATTAGCCTATTTAATCAATTCAAAAAAATCATCCTCAGAGATTATCTTGACTCCAAGTTTTGTTGCTTTGTCTAGTTTTGCTGGCCCCATTTTATCCCCTGCAATAAGCAGGTTAGTGCTTGCCGAAACGGAGCTTACAATCTTACCGCCGTGCTGTATTACCAACTCTTTCAGCTCATCGCGCGAGATACGGCTAAACGTTCCCGAGATAACCACCGATTGGCCACTTAGAACACCATTTTCAACGGCGCTAGGTGTAACATCCGACCTCAAAGTAATTCCTGCATCTTCAAGCCGATTGATAAGCTCAATATTTTTTGGATCGGAAAAGAACGAGACAATGCTTTGGGCTATGCGCTCGCCAACCTCATCAACCTCAATGAGCTGTTCAAAGGTAGCTTGTTTTAGGTTTTCGAGCAAACCGAAGTGTGCAGACAGCTTACGCGCCGTTGTTTCGCCAACATAACGGATACCCAGCCCAAATAGCACCTTGTGGAAGGGCATTTTTTTGGAATCGTTGATGCTGGCAATGGCATTTTTTGCTGATTTATCAGCAAATCTATCAAGGCCAATTAGCTGCTCGTAGGTAAGATCGTATAGGTCGCCAATATCATGGACTAAGCCTTTGGAGAATAGCAGCTCAACGGTCTCCTCGCCCAGTCCATCAATATCCATAGCCTTACGGCTGATGAAATGGATAACTCGCCCCTTTAGCTGTGGTGGGCATCCTGCTTGGTTCGGACAGTAATGTTTTGCTTCGCCATCGGGCCTAATTAGCTCGGTTCCACATTCGGGGCAATGGGTTATGTATTCGAACACCTTGCTGCTCGAAGCTCGTCGGTTTGCATCAACCCCAACAATCTTAGGGATAATCTCACCACCCTTCTCCACAAAAACCGTATCGCCCAAATGCAGATCCAGAATTGCCATCTGATCGGCATTGTGCAGCGAGGCTCGCTTAACGGTTGTTCCGGCTAGTAGCACTGGTTCCAGATTGGCCACCGGTGTTATGGCTCCTGTTCGCCCCACCTGATAATCAACTGAAAGTAACTTGGTGCTCACCTGCTCTGCCTTGTACTTGTAGGCTATAGCCCAGCGTGGTGTTTTGGCGGTGTAGCCCAGCAGGTTTTGCTGCTGATAGCTGTTCACCTTTATCACTACGCCATCGGTATCGTACGGGAGGTTCTTGCGGGCTGTGTCCCAGTGCTCAATGAATTTGGTAGCCTCATCTACCGTTTGGCAAAGCTTAATGTTCTCGGGGATTTTAAAACCCCAATCCTTGGCCTTTACCAGATTTTCGTAATGGTTATCGAAGGGCAAATCCTCGCCTAGTATGAAGTACAGCAAGCAATCGAGGTTGCGTTCGGCTACAATTTTGGGATTAAGCTGCTTAAGCGTTCCGGCAGCGGCATTTCTTGGATTGGCAAATGGCGTTTCGCCCTGTTCGGTACGTTTAGCGTTTATGGTATCGAACACAGCGTGGGGCATAAATATTTCGCCTCTAATTTCAAACTCCTCGGGAAAATCATTGCCATTTAGCGTAAGCGGTATGGAACGGATAGTTCTAACGTTGGTCGTAACATCATCACCCTGCACGCCATCGCCCCGTGTAACCGCGCGGAGCAACTTCCCATCCTTGTATGTAAGGCCTATGGCGGTGCCATCGTACTTAAGCTCGCACACATACTGCCATGAGTGCGTTAGCGATTTGGCAATGCGATTATGAAAATCCTTAACCTCATCGAAAGAGTAAGTGTTGGCCAGCGATAGCATGGGGTACTTATGCGTAACCTGCTGAAAACCCTGCGATATATCGCTTCCCACGCGCTGGGTTGGCGATGAACTATCCAACAGTTCCGGGTATTTCTTCTCAAGGGCTTCCAAGTCGCTGAGCATAGCATCGAACTCAAAATCGGAGATTTCGGGCTTGGCCTCAACGTAGTACAAATGGTTGTGCCGATTAATCTCTTTTCGCAACCGCTCAATGCGTGCTATTATATCTTTTGGAATCATTCTATACGAAAATTTGCATAAAGATACTAAGTTTATCCTTTCGCCGTAGGCCTTTATTCGCCTTTAGTATTTGTTAACGATTGTAAGGTATACCCTTCGAAGAATATAATTTAAATTGGCCTTTTGTTAGCATCCGTTTGCTATTTTTACATATCAAAATACTAAGTAATGCAATACGAAAGAGAGCAAAAACAGATATTAAACAGATACCGTGGGTTGCTGCGTTCATGCCGCAACAGGATTACCCGCGACGATGTTAAGCAGATATCCAAGGCAATTAAAGAGGTTACAAAACTTTATGCCGATAAAAGAACGGCGGCAGGCAATCCCTACGTTTATCATCTTATCGATGTTGCTCGTATTTGCGTCGAGGAAATTGGCTTGGGAGGAACATCTATTGTTGCAGCCCTACTGCATGACACCATTACGGATAAATTACTAAGCCTGGTTGAGATTGAAAAACGCTATAGCCCAACCATAGCAGTTATTGTAGAGGGCCTTTCAAAGATCACATCGCTCGATCCAAAGGATCCGAACAAGCAGGCCGAAAATTTCAGGGAACTAATCCTCACCCTCTCAACCGACGCAAGGGTAATACTTATTAAACTGGCCGACAGGCTAGAAGAGATGCGCAGCCTGAGCGCAATGCCATCTGATGTTAGGCTGAAGCTGTCGTGGGAAACGTATCATCTGTATGCACCTCTAGCCCACAGGCTTGGCTTGTACCGATTGAAGTCGGAGTTGGAAGATTTGGCCATGAAGTACACCAATGGCGACGAATACAGGATGATCCTGCGTAAACTTAAGAATACCACAACGCGTCGGAATAAGTTTATTCGAGAATTTATGCTCCCTATAGAGGGAGAACTATCAAAGAGGGGGTTCGATTTCGAAATTAAGGGTCGACCCAAGACCGTTTTCTCCATCTGGAAGAAGATGCAGAAAAAGGGGGTGGGCTTCGATGAGGTGTACGATGTTTTTGCCATTAGAGTGGTATTAAAGAGCCCGCCCGAGAGGGAAAAGTCCGATTGCTGGCAGGTGTACTCCATCATCACCGACTCATACACTCCCAACCCTGAGCGCTTGCGCGACTGGATATCGGTGCCCAAGAGTAATGGGTACGAATCGTTGCATACCACCGTGGTGGGGCCCGAGGGTAAATGGGTTGAGGTGCAAATACGGTCTAAAAGGATGGACGATATTGCCGAGCGCGGTTTGGCTGCTCACTGGAAGTATAAGGGGATAAAACAAGATAGGGGACTTGACCAGTGGGTGGAAAAGGTTCGCGAAATACTTGAAACGCCAGTTAGTGCACCAGAGGAGTTTGTGGATCAATTTAAACTTAACTTATACCAAAAGGAGGTTTTTGCGTTCACTCCAAATGGCGATCTGCGAAAGTATCCGCAAGGGGCAACTGTTCTCGATTTTGCTTTCGATATCCATTCCGATGTTGGTAGCAAATGCGTTGGTGCCAAGTTGAACGGGCGAAATGTGCCCATTAAGCAAGCCCTGCAAAACGGTGATGTGGTGGAGATTATCACCTCAAAAAATCAAAAGCCCAAAACCGATTGGTTACACATTGTGGTTACCAGCAAGGCGCGTAACAAGATAAAGCAATGCCTGCGCGAGGATAAGAATAAGCAGCTAAGTTTGGGTAAAGAGATGCTTTATCGAAGGTTTAAAAACTGGAAGGTAACCGATACCGACGAGGCCATTGCTGCCCTTCAAAAACATCTAAAGATAAAGAATAGCGCCGAGCTGTTTGAACTGATATCACTCGATAAGGTGAATCTTACGGAGCTGAAAAGTGTTGTTGTAAAGCCCGAAACCCAAGAGGTTGAACAATCCCAAATGCCTGAAGAACAAATCAAACCAAGGGTTAAGGATGGCAAGGAGGCGCTATCGTCCGACTACCTTGTGATAGATGAGACGCTTGTGGATATTGATTACAAGCTGGCTAAATGCTGTAATCCAATTTTTGGCGATAGCATTTTTGGGTTTGTAACCATTAACGAGGGCATAAAGATACACCGAACCAGCTGTCCTAACGCAGCTCAACTTCACCAAAAATATGGGTATAGGGTGGTAAATGCTAAATGGAAGGATACTAAAGCCGAAACATCATTCCAAACCACCATAAAGATTGTTGGCTTTGATGAGCTGGGAATAGTAAACCGAATCTCGGAGCTTATAAGTAAGGACTTTAAGGTTAATATGCGGTCGTTCTCTATGAACTCCTCCAATGGGATGTTCGAGGGGCGTATTCAGGTTTTTGTGTCGGATACAAAGCATTTGGAAACTCTGCTTTATCGCCTTGGCAGAATTAAGGGGGTTCAGAAAGCGGTTAGGGTAGGAGGTGAGGTTTAGGTTTGGAGCTGATAGTGGTCAGTAATCGGTGATCAGTAATCAGTAATCAGTGGTCAGTAATCGGCCTGTCTCTGCTTGTCTCGTAAACCTTTTGGTTGACGAGATAAGAGTGGCGTTTTTTGCCACGATGACGAGATGATCAGTAATTGGTAACTGGTAACTGGTAATAAGTAATCGGGTTTCGGTAAAATTTCGACTTTCGACCTACACCTTGTGACTTTCGACTTGTGACTTTCGACTTGTGACTTTCGACTTGTGACTTTCGACTTTTCGACTTTCAATTTTTCGACTTTCAATTTTTCCGACTTTCCAACTAAAATCTCCCTATCACTCAATTTCCACAATTTATTAACTTTGCAGTACTAGCTCTCTTTTATGCCCACAGTATGATAATTACCGCAGAGAATATTTTATTAGTAGGTTCGGTGCTGCTTTTAATAAGTATTATCCTTATACAACGCTCATACAAGTTTGGTGTTCCTACGCTTGTGCTATTCTTGGGTATTGGAATGTTGGCCGGTGCCGATGGCATAGTGGGTATCACTTTCGATAACCCCCAAATTGCCCAGTTTATAGGGATAGTGTCGTTAAACTTTATACTATTTTCTGGTGGTCTCGATACCAACTGGTCCACCATAAAGCCTGTGCTTTGGCAGGGTATTTCGCTTTCAACCTTAGGTGTTTTGCTCACGGCAGTAACCACAGGAGTTTTTGTTTGGCTTGTCACTGGATGCAACATTTACGAGGGGATGCTGCTGGGTGCCATAGTATCATCAACCGATGCTGCTGCAGTATTCTCAATTCTCCGAGGCAAAAGCCTTGCCCTAAAAAGTAAGCTACGGTCAACGCTCGAGTTCGAGAGCGGTAGTAACGACCCAATGGCCTATGCGCTAACCATCGTGTTTCTGACATTGGTAATGAATCCCGATATGGGGTTGGGGAGTGTTATACCCTTTTTCCTAAAGCAGATGTTGCTTGGGGCTGCAGGAGGAGCCGTTTTTGCTGTGGCCAGCAAGTTTGTTATCAATAGGATTAAACTTGCCTACGAGGGGCTATACCCCGTACTAATGATTGGGTTGATGTTTATAACCTTCTCGTTTACTGATTTTATTGGGGGCAACGGATTTTTAGCCATATACCTTTGTGCATTGTATTTAGGCAACCAGGAGATTATGCATAAGCGCACCATCATGAAGATGTACGATGGTTTGGCATGGCTCATGCAGATTGTGCTATTCCTTACCCTCGGATTACTGGTAAACCCATCGCAAATTATACCCGTTATAGGGCTTGGACTCCTTGTATCAGTATTTCTAATCCTTGTGGCAAGGCCAGTGGCGGTACTCGTGAGCCTATTGCCATTCCGTATGGCAGTGCGTAAAAAGTTTTACATATCATGGGTAGGTCTAAGGGGCGCTGTACCCATTGTGTTTGCAACATACCCTTTAATTGCTGGTATCGATAAGGCGGGTATAATTTTCAATGTGGTATTCTTTGTGGCGTTAACCTCGGTTATTGTTCAGGGAACAACACTTTCTACCCTAGCCAAATGGTTCCGTGTGGCACTTCCCGAGAAGCTTAAACCTCTTGGCCCAGTGGAGGTATTCCTGTCGGAGCAGGAGAAAACGGCTTACGCCGAGGTTAAAATCCCCGAGGGTTCGCATGTAATAAACAAAAAGATTGTGGATTTGAACTTTCCCAACTCGGCCATTATCGCCATGATAAAACGCGACGGCAAGTACATAACCCCTAACGGCTCCACCGTTATAAATGAAGGCGATTTGCTGGTTATCCTTTGTAACCAGAACAACGGCATGCAGCAAGTACAGGCGTGTTTGAATATTGATTTCAATTAATAAGCTTTTCACGGTCAAGTTTGCATCTTGCTAACTTTTAGCTACTTTTGGTTTATCAAAATATAGAATATGGCTAGAAGTTTCCACTCGTATCGGGTTAAGATTGTTGATAAGCCTTTTTTCCGAAGCGACGGTTTTTCTACAACTCGAACAGCACAAGTTGTACTTTTATCGAGTGATGAGAAAGTAATTGAAGAACATTATCTCGCAGTACCAGCTCTTGAGGAGATATACGAAAGTATAGGTAGTAACCAGCCAATAAATTTGGATGATTGCTATGTACAGGGTTTTTCTCTAACTGCATGTCGGCGGTATTTGCTAAAAGACAAGTACTCTAACATTGAGCTTACTCACTTCTCGGCTCAGAATGCATTTTTCTGCTCGATGTATGATGTCGACTTTTCCCATGCAACCATACAGGGCGAATCTTTCAGCTTGACAAATGCCACTATAGTTGGAGCTTTGCTCAATTTTCATGAAACGGTATTCAAAACCCAGGAGGTAAGGTTTAATGATATTTTCATTAAAGCTGAAAGGGTAGATATGAATCAGTGCCATTTTGAGGGAGATTCTCTAAGTTTCAAGAATGCCATTTTTGCTCCTGGTAATAAGGATTTTCAAGATAGCGACTTTGGCAACGGTGAGGTATTATTCACCAATGCTGATTTTGGCGATGGGGATATTTCGTTTGTAAACACAAAATTTAACGATAGCAATGTAAGTTTTAAAGTTGCTCGCTTTGGTGATGGAAAAGAAGATTTTCGTTTTGCCAAGTTTGGCAAAGGGACGGTGTCGTTCGATCAAACTGATTTTGGGCCAGGTAGAATCGATTTCCGTAACGTGGAATTTGGAGAAGGGAGAACTAGTTTTAATCGTTGCCAATTCTCAATGGGTGAGGTGACATTCGAAGGGGCCGAGGTTAGAAAAGGTAAGATAACCTTCCTTCGATCGACGTTTGGAGCCCATAATATCTCCTTTGATCTGTTCGAAGGAAAGGATTCCGATATGACTTTCGAAAAGGTTGTTTTTCCTGGTAGCATAAATTTTTCCAATGGCCTTTTCAGTAAGCTAACTTTTAACCGGTGCCAGTTTAATGGTACTTTAAATCTAAATGTTGATTCAGCTCAGGAAATTAACCTTTTGGGGTGTATTGCTCGCGATATCATCGATTATTACTCGTTTGGTGAAAGCCCTAAGGTTAAAATTTTTAATATCACTGGACTTCGATTGCTGGGTAAGCTCTATGTTCAATGGGAGGCTAATGACATTAAATCGATGATTTACGATCAGCGCAATACCACCATTGACGAGAAAGCTTCACAATTCAGAATCCTCAAAGAGAATTTCAATGGTTTGGGGCGTTACGAGGATGAGGATAAATCTTACGTGGAGTATATGCGGTGTGTTCAGAAGAATATCCTCAGTAAAGATTTGAATTCTACCTGGATTGGTAAAGTAATTGCATACCCAAAGTACTACTCCAAAGTTCTAGTATTCGATTGGATGGGACTTTATGCCACTTCTCCAGCCCGAGTTATTACAAGTATTTTGGCGGTTCAAGTAATCTTCTCGTTTCTTTATTCGCTTTTTACAATTATAGGTATTGGCGATGTGGTTAGCAGCCTTAACCCTGAACCAATGCTCTTTTTCAAGTCGCTGTATATCTGCGTTATTACTTTTTTTACTATAGGTTATGGCGAGTTTATTCCTTTGGGTTACTCTAGAGTGCTAAGCGGCCTTTTAGGTTTTATGGGGGTATTTCTAATGTCGTACTTCACAGTTGCCTTTGTGCGAAAAATCCTTAGGTAGCTCTAATTCCCTTTCCGTATCATCAGCAGGGCAATAATGTTGAATATCTCGAGACGCCCTAAAAGCATATTAATGGTAAGTACAAATTTACCCAATGGAGGAATTGTGGCAAAGTTCGACAACGAGCTCACCTCGCCAAAACCAGGTCCAACATTTCCAATTGTAGCTATCGATGCGCTAAATGCTGTGTAAAGATCCACATCGAGCATAGTGAGCACTAGCGTTGTAACAAATAGCGTGATGAAGTATAAAATGATAAATACCAAGGTTAGCGTTTCAAGTTGTTCGCTTACCACCCTACTGTTTATCCTAAGCACAACAACTGCTCTGGGGTGTTGGAGTATGGTTAGTTGCTTTCTTAACGATTTGAAGAATAGGTAAACCCTATCGAATTTAAGTCCACCAGAGGTTGACCCAACCATTGCACACTGTATGGTAAAGTATATTAGTATGATATGTGTAAACGCAGGCCAAGCTGCGCTATCGGCAGTAGCAAAACCAGTGGTTGTGCCCAACGAAACTACCTGAAATGCGCCGTACCGTAACGAATCCCAAAAATCGTAAGTATTTGACAGGTAAAGCTTGCCTGAAACTAGAAAAATTCCGATTAGCATTACACCCAGAAACGCTTTAACAACAGGCGAACTGAAAATATTTTCGCTTTTCAGCGTGAAGGTTCTGTATAGCAACCCAAAGTGAATGCCCGATAAAACCATAAATACAATGATAATGGCATCTATCAAAGGGCTGTTGTAAAAGGCAACGCTGTTGTTTTTTGTTGAGAAGCCACCCGTGGCAATAGTGGCAAACGAGTGATTTATTGCATCGAAAAAACTCATCCCCGATACTGTTAGAGCTAAAGTTTGAACAAGGGTAAGCCCAACGTACACAATAATAAGTACATGTACAATTTTACGAGCCTTAAACCTAAAATTGTACTTGGATAATTCGCTCATCTCAGCATTTAGCAGCGTAAGCCTTGTACTGGTTGATTGGGGAAGAATTAACAGTACAAACATTATAATTCCAACACCACCAATCCAGTGTGTTGCCGAGCGCCAAAAAAGTAACCCCTTGGGTAGCGCTTCAATATTATTTAGTATTGACGACCCCGTAGTGGTATAGCCCGAAACGCTCTCGAACCAAGCATTAATTAGCGAAAATTCACCACCCCATATTAAGTACGGAAGCATACCAATTGTGCAGGTAATTAGCCAGCCACCAACTACAATAACTAAACCTTCGTTGAAGCTAATTTGATTGTGATGCTCTACAAATATGAATGGGGAAACACCAAAAATTATACATATCAATCCGCTAAAAAGCAAGGGGATAAATGATGTTTCTGAGTTGTAAAGTGATATAGCCGCCGAAAGCAGCAGGAAAGTTGCATTGAAGAGTAGGACATACCCAATGAACTTGATGATTACCTCCTTACGCATATCCTATTTTTTTTGCTCTTCATGAAATTTAACGAGCCTAGTAATAAGGTTGTTCACCTCTGATTCAATCTTTTTTATCTCATCTTCCGATTTTATATTTGACCTTAAGTACTTTTCTCTTGGGTTAAAAGTTTTAATGGCATCAGCCAAACTGCTTAATGGTGAGATGTAATATTTTGATATGAAAAAACTGAGCAATAATGAGAAAATCAATGCACCTACAATGGCAACAATACCCGGCATTATGGCTCTGTGCGACTTGTTTTTTAAAAGTGTAGTCTCTTCGTACATGCTGGCCTGATTGAGCTCCATAAGTTCATTTACAGCATACTTTACTTGCGAAAAGGATTGGTAAATCTTTGATTGATACCAGACCATATCGCCTTGCTCTATGTTGTTATATAATACTTGCTGTACATTGGAATGGAACTGGATGTACAGTGAGTCAATTCTATGGATGTAATCCTCCTCATTGGTTTCGATTATGATATTTTTTACAATCTCAAATGCATTTGCATAATTTTTCGATGCCGAGTTTATAATCTCTCGCCCCTCGTCGCGCTCTCCCAATAACATTAGCAGCACCCCGCTATCTTTCCGTTCAAGTGCTTCCTGAATTTTTTTTGACGCCTCAATGGTTTTGTAGTTATCTTCAATTAGCGCAGTTAAAGAGTGGCTTAGTTTTAAAAACTCTATAACCGATACAGTGCCAGCAACCATTAGTAAGGCAATCAGCAGCATAAATCCTGCTAGTATTTTAAGTTTAAGGCTTCTTTTCATTGTAGAGGGGTTGCAGTAAATTTTGAAATTATATGACTACAAATGTAAAGGGTAATTCTTTGCCTTGTTCTATTTTACTTGATTTTTTTGAAGCTCTAGGCAAAAAAAATGGTAACAGAGAAACCCGTCGTCTAGGCAGGCTCTAACGAGGGCTGCTGTTAATTGAAATTAAAAAATTTAAACAGTGTAAGATTATGAAAAAGCTGTTACTTATTGCTTCTTTTCACAACGGCTTTATCCTTCCAGTTGCCGTACCTGTAGTAAAGCATAGCACCAATAACTCCAAAGAACCAGGCAATGGGGATGGACCACCAAATGCCCGTTTCGCCCATAAATCGGCTTAGGAAAACCGCCAATGGTATACGAATTAGCCAGAGCGAGAAGAGCGTGGTGAACATTGGAATTAGGGTGGCTCCAGCACCCCTGAGCAATCCGTTGTAAACGAACATAGTGGAGAAGAGGAGATAGAAAAGACTTACGATAATAAGGTAATCCTTTCCAATGGCGATAACCTCGGGGTCGTCCGAAAAAATCTTCATCAGTGGCTCCGACCAAAACAGGGCTACAATGGTCATAGTAATGCTAAATATTGAGGCGAAAAGGAGTGCCACTTTTAGTCCCCTGCTTATGCGTTGCAACTTGTTGGCGCCTATGTTCTGCCCAACAAACACCGAGAGGGCAACCGATAAGGTCATAGCGGGGAGAGATGCCAGCGAATCGATACGACTAGCTGCGGTAAAGGCTGCAATTACGTTTGTGCCAAACGTATTCACAATGCCAGTTAGGGCCATCATTCCTAGGGCAACAAAGGTATGCTGTATACCTGTGGGAAGACCAATCCGAAGGCTTTGAACGAATATTTTCCTGTCGAATTTTATACCCCAAACATCAATACGGATAACGCTATGCTTTCTGTTGATGTGAGCAACCGCTATTACAAATGCAACACCCTGCGAAACAACTGTAGCCCATGCTGCACCAGCAATTCCCCACTTAAATCCAAGCACAAAAAGGATGTCGAGGCCAATGTTGAGAACGGTTGCAACAATAAGGTAGTACAGCGGGTTTTTGGAATCGCCCACGCCCCTAAGGATTGATGTAATGGAGTTGAATCCGAAGAAAACCAACATCCCCATAAGGTAGATATTGAGGTAGGTGGTTGCCGATTCCATAAGTTCATCGGGAAGTTGCAGCAGGGTGAAGATCCAGCGGCTAAACATAATTCCCGTTACAGAGATTACCAGTCCAGTTACTAGCAAAAAGATGTTTAGCGTATCAACCGCCTTCTTAACGCTTTCCTTATCGTTTGCCCCAAAGTACTGCGATATAACTACCGATGCACCGCCACCAATGCCAATTACCAGCGCGATAATAGTAAAAATTACGGGAAATGATGCGCCAACTGAAGCCAGAGCCTCTTTGCCAAGGTATTTGCCCACAATAATACTATCCACAATGTTGTACAGCTGTTGAAAGATATTACCCAGCAACATGGGAACTGAAAATAGGAGTATCTGTCGTGCTACGTTTCCGGTGGTTAGGTCGGTCATTTTTCTAATGGGGATCTTTCCGCTTTATGTGAGTTGTAAATTATTTGTTTTAGGAAACACAGTAAAATGGTAAAAGTTTATGCTTTAGCTAAAGGGCTGCAAAAATAGCACTTATATTCTAATACCGTAGACGTATTTTTGATTGACATTGGGTTTTACGAATCAAGAAGATGCTCATGTAATGCAATGATTATCTGCAACAATTTTAAGCATGTTTTGTTACACCATTAAACATATTAGAATAAACAATTGGCTACAATACGATGAAAGTACAAGAAAAAACCATAGTAGTAACAGGTGGCGGCAACGGAATTGGCCGCGAATTGGTACTTGCACTCCTTGCCCGTGGGGCAAAAGTTGCTGCTGTTGATATAAACGACGAAGCATTGCAGGAGACAGTGAAACTTGCTGGCGACAATCGGAGTAAAATTTCAACACACGTAGTAAATATTACTGATAAGGCTGCTGTTGAGGCTCTTCCAACTCAGGTTATCGAGAAGCATGGCAGCGTTGATGGGGTTATAAACAATGCTGGAATAATACAACCTTTTGTAAAGGTAAACGATCTAGATTATGAGGCTATAAATCGTGTGTTTAAGGTAAATTTCGATGGTACCTTGTATATGGTTAAATCGTTTTTGCCTCATTTACTCAAACGACCCGAAGCGCATATTCTTAACGTGGCCAGCATGGGTGGATTTTTGCCCGTGCCGGGACAAAGTATCTATGGGGCCGCCAAATCGGCAGTAAAGTTACTCACTGAGGCCATGTATGCTGAACTAATAAATACGAGTGTTCACGTAACAGTTGTCTTTCCCGGAGCAATTGCTACCAATATCACAGCGAATTCGGGAATTGAAATTCCAAAGAGTGCCAACGGAGATCAGAAGAAAAGCGGAATGAAAACTTTGCCAGCATCGGAAGCCGCAAAGCAAATTTTGGATGCAATGGAGAAGAATAAGTATCGAGCGCTGATTGGTTCCGACGCCAAGTTTATGGACTTTATCTACAGGCTAAGTCCAAAGTTTGCCACCGGTTTCATTGCTAAGAAAATGGCTGGTCTGCTAAAATAGTAAAGACCAATATGCCGTAATAAGCAAGGCGCAAAACATAAAGTTTTGCGCCTTGCTTATTTGTTTACCTGTAAGGGTTTAAATTTTATCCAACTCCACAGTAAAGTGCCTCATGATGGGTGCTTCCCACTTAATTTTAAGTCCAGTCTTAATGCTATCGCGCCTGTCGAAAACATTCTTCAGGGCCACGGCAATTACATCCATATGGTTGTTGGTGTAGGTACGGCGTGGGATGGCCAAACGCAGTAGCTCAAGCTTGGGGAATCGGTTCTCGCGAGTTTCTGGGTCGCGGTCGGCTAGCAGCGCGCCAATCTCAACCCCTCTAATACCAGCCTCTAGGTATAGCTCAATGGCTAGGGTTTGCGCACGGAACTGCTCCTTGGGTACGTTGGGTAAAATTTTGTTGGCATCAACAAAAATGGCGTGGCCACCA
This sequence comes from Bacteroidales bacterium UBA2295, assembly GCA_002345825.1. Classification (GTDB taxonomy): domain Bacteria; phylum Bacteroidota; class Bacteroidia; order Bacteroidales; family Tenuifilaceae; genus Perlabentimonas. The sequence continues at coordinate 2,338 of DDWD01000089.1, read as the reverse complement.
GCAGGCGATTGGAACGGTATGCCAAACTCCTTAAGCCTGTTCCCTAGATACTCAACCTGCTTGATGCGGGTTTCAAGGTACTCAAACTCGGTTCCCTCGTCGAGACCAACCGATAGGGCATTCATATCGCGGCCAGCCATACCACCATAGGTTACAAATCCCTCGAACATGATGTTGAAGGTTGAACACTGTCTCCAAACCTCTTGCGATTTCATGGCGATAAAACCACCGATATTAACAATAGCGTCCTTCTTGCTGCTCATGGTCATGAAGTCGGCGTACGAGAACATCTCCTTTACAATCTCCTTCACTGTTTTATTCTTGTAACCCTTCTCGCGGGTTTTAATAAAGTAGGCATTCTCGGCAAAGCGAGCCGAGTCGAAAAGTACGGGCTTGCTATGCTTATCGGCAATACGACGCACCTCGCGCAAACACTCCATCGATACGGGCTGTCCGCCGGCAGTGTTGTTGGTTACCGTAACAATAATGAATGGTACTTTGGCCGCGTTTTCGGCCATATACTTCTCCAGCTTATCAATATCAACATTCCCCTTAAATGGATGGTATGCCTCGGTATCGCTGGCAATATCTATGGTTAAATCAACAGCGTGTGCCTTACGGAACTCAATATGTCCCTTGGTGGTATCGAAATGCGAGTTGCCTGGAATATAATCGCCCTCTTTAACCAGCGCCGAGAAAAGCACGTTTTCGGCAGCGCGTCCCTGGTGGGTTGGCATGAAGTAGTCGAAACCCAAAATGTTTTTAATGGCATTCTTTAGGTTGTAGTACGATGATGCGCCGGCGTAGCTCTCGTCGCCCATCATCATGGCACCCCACTGTCTGTCGCTCATAGCGCCAGTGCCCGAGTCGGTTAGCAGGTCAATAAAAACCTGTTCGCTCTTTAGGTTGAATAGGTTATACTTTGCGGTTTTTATCCACTCCTCACGCTCGGTGCGGGTGCTACGACGGATGGTCTCAACCATCTTAATTTTATACGATTCTGCAAATGGTAATTCCATAGCAATATTATTTTATTAATTTAGAAAAATGTTTTCGAGAAATAAGAATAGGTGAAGAAAGGCCAACTATGTAGCCACTAGAAATGAAAGGTGTCGCGATTTTTGATATTGCGATACACGTGCAGTGCAAGTATCGATATTACTTTTAGTTCTTTCATAAAAGGTTGAGTAATACGTGACAAATTTACAGAAATTTTGATTAGCTTCGAAATATAACCATATAAATTCCTAACTTTGATACTAGGACCTTGGACAAGTAGGCAACTCGAGATCGCCTAGCACTACTTTATGCTTATGTGGTTAATCGCCATAGGGTGTAGTTGCTTTGCTTTTCGGTCGGTTGGGTACATAAAACAAATGCTATAGATGCTTTTCAAAAATTGTATGTTGGTTAAAATATTGGTGGGCTTACTGCTAAGTGGGTTCAACGGTGCTGCAATAGCTCAAACTACCCAAAATGTTGATAGCATTGAGCAAAACCTAAGAGGCCACGTGGAGTACCTGTGTTCACCTGCGCTAATGGGCCGCAGCACGTTAACTGGGCATGACGTATTAGCGGCCCGGTATGTCGATTCTCTTTTTTCAACCTATAGTTTAAGGGGCTTGCCCACCTTTGGTAAACCCACCTACTCGCAGCGTTTCAAGGTGTACAACTCGATTCGGGCAACCGAGAGGCTTACAGTTGGCGATAGCGTTTTTTATTTCAATGAAGATTTTGCCTATACTGGCAAGCTACCACCAAGAGAAAAGGATATTGAGGTTGTGTTTGGAGGTGTTTTTAGCGAGGATGGTTTTGATAATATGGATTTGAACGGAAAGGCTTTGCTAGCTTTTGTCGATAGGTTGGGCTTATCCTTATTTTATCTCCAAAAGTATGTAAAGGATACGGGTTGCGAGCTGGTACTTATTGCTAACCCTGAGGATGATAACGACTTTTATAAGATATCGAAGAATGTAAGTGCGAGTAAGTCCCTTGCAAACTATAGCATCGATTTAAACATTGAGAACCCAATAAGGTCGTATATGCCCAGCTCAAGGAACAATAAACCCATTGTGTTTATCTCCAATAGGATAGCCGAAACTATCCTTGGTAACCCACCAAGCGATTTGCTATATGGGGTAAACGATGATAGGTACCTCAGTTTTCAGATGAGCAGAACAAGTATTGCCTTCGATTTAGAGGGTGATATTGACATATTTCCAACCCAAAATGTGGTGGGGTATATACCTGCCGATGGATATACCCAGCAAAGCATTGTGGTTGGGGCACATCTCGATCATCTTGAGCCCAGAGCCGATAAGTGGTATCCCGGTGCCGA
>DDWD01000105.1 GCA_002345825.1 Bacteroidales bacterium UBA2295 | reverse complement strand
ACACAAAGAAGACACAAAAATCGCAAAGAATAATATTTAAAGTACATAAATACAAGCATATATGCGATAATATTTTGCTTGCGAAAGTTGAGTTATTTATTATACTGTTGAACACCTATAAACATCGCAATTAAGGGAACCAAAGGTTGGAAGTTAGAAGACAGAAGCAAATTAAGGTATTGTTTCTGAGAGTTTAGTTCTTAACCCAGCATCATAAGCATTGTTTAATCTCAAAACCTTACAAATCTTCAACTAAGGATGCAGTTGTTCCCTTAGCGACAATCTGAAAAAGGGTGCAAAAGTACTCATTTACTTCGCCATAAAAAATCTTTTCTGATTCTTTTACAATAATTTGCGAGGATGCTTGGGCTGATAAGCGAACCGAACAAAAATGGATATCTCTGGCTAAAGGCGAACTATCGCAAAAAAAAAGAAGCTCAGTTATAAAACTAAGCTTCTGTCAAAATCTGTGAACACAGAATAATTAGCAGTTTACTCTGGAATAAATTCCCACATAGCGCTATGGGCTCCAGGGCCAATTTCGGAACATTCAAGTTTTCCATTCTCAATATTTAGGTACGTCCCACTCACCTTATTTAACAGGCGTACATATATTGTTCCCTCAACCCTCTCAATTATCCATATGGACTGGGGAACGATCTGCAGCATCTCTCTGAATTTCTTTCCTTCAATGGCTTCACTGGAAACTACTCCTTTTTCGTTTGCAATAAGGTATGAATTTTTCCATCGATTCTTAAATTTAATATCCCCTCCTAGGGTTTCCTTTTCCCACATGGCGCTATGCCAGCCTGGAGATATTTCTGTCACCATAGTGGAACCGTGCTCCACATTGAGGAAGGTGCCCTTCCAACGATTTTTAATTTTGTAATACTGCTGGCCATAAGACAATACGGTAAGGCACATAAATGCAGCAAGAATTAGCGCGAACTTTTTCATAGGCATAATTTTTAAGTAAAAGAAGGTTTTGAATTAAATCAAATCTTAGTTGAAATCTTCTCTCACTTTTGAAAGAAAAAGTACAGAATTGAAAAAATGGTTTGATGCTCAGATAAAATTTGAAATGGGTGAAAAGAGGCTATTACACAACCTCAAAAAATCACCCCGATCGGCGACGGTTGTACCGCCGTCGGGATATTTTTGCGGGTTGCACGAGCATAGTAAATAATCGCTCAGTACGAATTTATTCAATAGTTTGCTTCAGCGCAACACAGAAGTTGTTTCAGTGGCAAACGTACGGGTGTGTCCCTTTTCTTAAACGCTGTCAGGAGCTACGCACGCTGACAGGTTTATTACCACTACCGCGCAAAAGCAACACGATGCAACCGAGCCGTTCTTTGGTTACGTTCGGCGTAACCAATTCTGCGGCAGCAGGGAATTGCTAGCTACCCTTGGCGTCTTAGCGATTTTGCGTTAAAACAGCAAAGATGGAATTTGCAGAAGGCTAATCGTTTCAATCAATCTCTTATGTAACCTCAAAAAAATCACCTTGGTGGGTTGTTTTAAAATCGACAACGCCCAAAACCACCAAGTTGATTAGCCGCTTCTCGGTCTCGATGTACGACATGAATGCGGCGCGGCTACACTCATCAACGGTAACTTTTTGTTTGGTTCTAATAAAATCGAGCAAAGCATTATCCTGTGGGGTTAACAAAAGTTGCACTGCCTTTCTGTAGCGGATAGCTTTCCATATTTTCACCTGTAGCGGTGAGGCCACCATATTCTCGTCATCGAGCCTAAAGTAGGCCTTCCATTTCCCACTTTTATCGGGTGCTTTGTATAGATTTTTAGGATCGTGCTTAACGTAAACCTCTAGCACAATTTTACCGTTAATTTCCCAATGGGTAATAGTAAACTTAACCTCGGGCTTGCAGTACATTTGGGCAGCGCCCTCGAGCATATAGAACTCCTCGTCGGAATTTACGCCGGACACGTTACCATTGTCCTTTACCCCAATAAGCAGCGTTCCTCCTGCAGTATTGGCAAAGGCGGCCAGCGAACGGGCAATCTTTTTAGAGTCGGAAATGGAGTGCTTAAAATCGAGCTGCTGATGCTCGCCTTGGCTAATAAGGTTCGCAATATGTTTGCTCACAGCTTGTACTAGATATTTAGATTCGTAACTCTCCCCATAAACAGTATATTCCCATCCTTATTCTCGCGGATAACAAAGATGAATGGTCTATTGGCAAAAAACTCAACTGGTATGGAGATGGATTTGAGCACAATAACAACAGCCGTTGCAGCGGCAGCCTCGGTTCCCTCTTCCGATACCTCAACGAAAGCCTTATGGAAGACCTCGTCTATCTTCAAGTCATTACTTCTGGTCATTCGGGAGAGATTGGCTGCATCGCTAAAGGCAATGGGCATACCCATATCGGAAAGTATTGGTTTTAGCTTGTACTCAGCATCGAACTTAAACTTGGGTAGTTTTAGCCTAACCTCTTTTTCGGTCAATTTGCTGATGTAACCATTTAGGTTATCAACACTCAATCCCTTTTCAATCTCGGCAATCGATCTATCCTCATTGGGCAATAGCACAAGCATTGAGAAGTCGTTGCCTTGATATGGTAATTCAAGCAGACTTATGCCGTCGCCCTGATAAACGCTGAATTTATCTTTGGCATTCATCATTGAGGTCTTAACCTGCTTGCCCTCAATTGTGGTGAATACATCTTCCTG
>DDWD01000001.1 GCA_002345825.1 Bacteroidales bacterium UBA2295 | reverse complement strand
AAACAGGGTTTCCCCAACCTTAATGTACTTATATTCAGCTGGTGTGTTTATTGCTTTTATTTATTTTGGACAGCTGTGACCAGTTTTAAGAAATCTAGGCATTCTATGAACTCTAGGTACTCCATAACTCATTCAACAATCATTTTAATCAACACATAATGAGCGTTGTAGATACAAATATGCAAAGTCACAATTTTTAAACTAACAAGTATGGATTTACAAACAAAATTTCAAGAGCTGAAGCAGAAGATAGAATCTTTGGCAACCGACCAAGTTGTGAGCCCTGATATACTCGATGAAATTAAGGTTTTTGAGGATTATTTATTTCATTTCGAGAATGGAATTAAAGAAAAATATCAAAAGTTTGAAAAATTTGTAAATCATTCACCCGATATCATTTACCAGTTCTCAAGTAAAAGAGGTGGGCTATTCTGGTCAAATAGGATTGTTGACATATTGGGTTACACCCCCGACGATATGCAAAATAATCCATTTGTTTGGATCAATTCCATTCACCCCGAGGATAAACCAAAGGTTGTGAAAGCAATTAACGATTATGAGACGGGGACTGATTATAGGCTTGAGTACCGCATAAAAACCAAATGGGGTGGTTGGATATGGCTAAGCGATTACTTTACCCATAAAATATGTGTAGATGACGAGGTCATTATCGAGGGGCATGCTTCCGATATAACAGAAAGAAAGAACTTCGAACAGGCTTTAAATGAGAGTGAAGAGTATTTTAAAAATCTATATCATAACCTAACCGACGCAGTGTTTTTCATATCAATTGAAACTGGGAACATTATTTCAGCCAATAAAACAGCACAAGATATTTACGGGTTTTCCGAAACCGATTTCCTGAATATGCCCATTACAGTTATAGATCAAAATGATAAAAGAAGAGAAATTCTGGATAAGATTCAAACAATTCAACAACGCAATGAAGTAGTTTTTGAAACAGTACACACCAAAAAATCAGGCCAACAAATTCCGGTTGAAGTAAAGGCTAAAGTCATAAGTGAGAATGAAATTATTGCAGTTGCAAGAGATATTACTAAGCATATGCAAATTGAGCAAATCATTACCGAACGTAATAATGAAATTGAACTCCTTTTAAATGGTAGCCGCTTAGTTCTAGAGAGCAAAGACTTTATAACCACCGCCCAACAAATATTCGATTATTGCAGAGAGCTAACTGGAGCAAAAGCAGGTTACGTTGCGCTATTGAACGAAAACGGCGAGGAAAATGATGTTGTTTACCTTGAGCCCGGGGGTATGCCTTGTGCTGTAAACCCGTCATTACCTATGCCAATTCGTGGATTACGAGAAGTTGTATACAAAACAGGAGTAACAACTTTTGAAAATAGCTATGCAAATAGCCCACACGTGAGGTTTATGCCCAAGGGGCATATGCCTCTTAAAAATGTAATGTTTGCACCCTTGAAAAATCAAGGAAAAATAATTGGGTTGTTGGGATTAGGCGAGAAGGAGGACGACTTTACTGATTACGATGCTAAAATTGCAACCTCTTTTGCTGAACTTATATCCGTTGCCTTAATAAACTCCAATAACTTGGATGTTCTGAAACAAAACGAACAGCAGCTTATTCAACTCAATGCCGATAAAGACAAATTTATTTCAATTCTCTCTCACGACCTAAAAAGCCCATTTATTGGAATGATTGGTTTGCTGGAGTTATTGCAGAGTGATGTTCGTGACTACGATATGGATACAACGGTAAGTAGGATAAGTTTGGTTCTTGAAACGGCTCAGAATGCACATACCCTATTAGATGATATTCTTTTATGGGCACATGTTAGCTCAGGTAAAATGCCCTATAACCCCCAAGGGCTATCGCTAAAATCAGTTTGTAACGAAACTGTCGCCATTTTAAAACCAAACGCCGATTTAAAGCGCATCACTATTAAGCAAGATATTGATGATGACCTTGAGGTGGATGCTGACAGGAATATGCTAAATACTATTTTACGAAACCTTATTTCCAACGCTATTAAATTTACAAATGTTGAAGGGAATATTGAAGTTACTGCTGAACGCGATATTGATTTAGCAACAATTACTGTTTCCGATAACGGTGTTGGCATAGAGCCGGATAGGTGCAAGAGGCTATTTGATATATCCAGAATGGATAGCACTGAAGGTACCGCAAATGAAAAGGGAACAGGTTTAGGTTTGCTCCTTTGCAAAGAGTTAGTGGAAAGGCATGGTGGAACAATTTGGGCAGAAAGTGAGGTTGGTAAGGGGAGTAAGGTGATATTCTCTTTACCTTTATGGAGCGAAAAGAAGAATACTTCGAGTTGATATCAATAACATTAAGTTGTTTTAGTTTAACGGTTGGCGTTAGCAAAATATGAATACAAATTGGTGTTATTTTAAATTCCAACCCTAAAGTACGATGAGTAAAAAATAACCCGTGCCGCAAATTCTGCCATCAAAAAAAAGATGAATGCAAGTAAATAAAGCCGTATGCCTGTGTTGGCGTCGCGTGGATTTGGAAATACTCGCCTGATAAGCATTCCAAGCCCTAGTAACCAAGCCCATAACAGAGCATCCCAAATAGGATGATATCCACCACCTGTAAAAGCAACGTTTTGGCTGGTTGTTGTGTCCCAGCCTACCAACCCTGAAACAAATTTTACCGCAAGAACACCAATTATTGTAAATACGAAAACAATCTCTATGTTCCTCTCGAAATTGCCCTTATGGCTATGGTAGAGCAAGACCAATGCAAACGAAGAGCCTAGTAGTATAGTATTGACGTAAAATGCTATTAGTGTACCTGGGGTGTTCCATACTGGGATGGTTTCAATCATGTATAGCTTGGCCATAGTGAGCACCATTGTTAAGCCCAACAAACTTGAAATGGCTAGGAGAGGGATAAGTAAACTCCTTTTTCCCTTGCAGAAAAGCCAATACAATGTGGTTCCAAAAACCGATGCGGCGTAGGCCGAAACCATCAATATCTCGCGGCTAAGCCATGACGATTTAAGGTTGGTAAGCGCAAATACCGATGATAATGGCGCCGATAGATGCAGGAACGAGATGATTAGCGCAATGCCTATGGTTCCTGTGGCAATAAGCAGCCCAATTTTAAAAAAACTTGCCTGTTCCTCACCCTCGTGCTGGCGATTGATGGTAGCGTAAACTAGCATGGCGGTTGCCAGTCCTGCCGAGAATTGCCCAATTAGCGTAAAAAATAGTAGCGACCATTCTGAGCTATGCATCTCGAACCTCCTCCTTGTTTATGATTTTCCAGTTGATCTCTTTTTTTGCAGTTTCCTTTGCTTTTATCACCAGCGATGGCTTGGTAATATGTGCGCTTGGGAGCGGGTATATATTTTCCCAATCGTCAAACTCGTTTCTTAATTCACTTAGCTCGCCAACTTTTAGCACCCGCATAGGGCACGCAGCAACGCATGAGGGTTGTTTCCCTTCGGCTAGGTAGTCGATACATAGGTCGCACTTGGTCATCTTGCCAGTTTCCTTATTAAGATGGAGCGCTCCGTATGGGCAAGCCCACTGGCAATATTTACAGCCCATACAGCGGTCGGCATCAATAAGCACAATGCCTTCGTCATTTTTAAATATCGCCCCGTTGGGGCAATTCTTCATACATATAGGATCCTCGCAATGGTTGCACGACATGGATATGTTGTACGACTCGATACTCGACTCCCAGTTATTGTCATCCTTTGCTTCCCACTTACCCCCAGCCACCTCGTAAACATTGCGCCAGCGCAATCCAACAGGATGATCCTGCTTATCCTTACAGGCTATTTGGCAGGTTTTGCAGCCCGAGCACTGCGACGAGTCGAAATAAAATGCCCACTGTTTTGCCATAGTATTAAACTCAAGTTGGTTGTTTAGAATCTGTTTAAGTTTTGTTCAATATATTGAATATCAATAGCCCGTGTGAGAAATCTAGCAAAAAATTGGCTTTAGCAAAACTCAACAGTGCCCTTATTAAAGCCCAATGTTCTCAATTTTTTTAATCCACGGGCTAAAGCCCGTGGTAATTAAAAGAATATTTGCAAAATTAAAATTTCAAAAATTAATCAGTTTAGTAAACGTCCCCAATTAATGGTTAAATCGGTTAAAATGAATAATTATCAGAGCTTCAGTTTAATTGCAAAAGACTAGCCCGGGAATGCATAGTTAAACTTTTATTGCCAACAAATAATTACCACGGGCTTTAGCCCGTGGATTAAACAAGGTCTAAGAAATGGCTTTAGCCAAATTATTAATCTTTAAAATCTTTAAAACCATATTTCTCAATAAAATCGTTATACTCGTCTGCAAAGCTAACTAATTTGTGATGCTCCTCTTGCCCTAAAATATATTTTCTGACATTATCAACCCCTTTCTCTGATACAGAGACAGCAAAATACTCATCCTGCCAAGCAAACTTGCTTTTAATAAAAGATTGCTTGTTAATCCAAAATGATGATTCCCCTTTTATCAACTGAGCAATTTTTTCAATTGTTTGTCCTGTACCTAAGGAAATGAGGCAATGGCAGTGTTCGGAAAAACCACCTATTGTATCTATGTATATGCCCTTATGCTTGGCATTTTCTTTTATGTGCATCCATACTGCCTCTCTAATATCCTTTGTTCTTAGAAAGGGTTGTCTGCCCTTTGTGGTCCATACATAGTGGATGAATACTTTTATGTAGGGCATATTCTTAATTTTTTTAGTTTGGCCTGTCTGCCGACATAGGCAGGCTAAAGCCAATCGTTGATTGTTTTTTTAATACCACGGGCTGAAGCCCGTGGTAATTGAAAATGCGTTTAACCTATTTGTTTTTCAGAGTTATAGCTTTATCCCTATTGTAAACAGGTATAGATTACTTATTACTAGTAGCCTATATAAATATTATCAGTTAATTACCACGGGCTTCAGCCCGTGGGTTATGAAAAACCAGTAATAATGGCTTTAGCCTGCCTATGTCGGCAGACAGGCCTAATTTTTAATTACCCTTAAGCCCTCTCAACCTCCACCATAATGGTGTGCTGCGCATTGCCTTAGGCAAGGGGAGTCCAGCGGTGCGAGGTTAGCACGTTTACATTACCTCTTCGGTCAATCCCGTTCTTATCGGGTTTCCACCAGGCGCCCTGCGGAATGTCAATTACGCCGGGCATAATCTTGGGTGTAATGCGACACGGCATAGCAATTTTGCCCCTGTCGTTGTATATCAATATCTCATCGCCATCGCTTATGCCACGTTTTTTTGCATCAATTGGGTTTATAAAAACTCGCTGAGGGAAAGCCTCCTCAAGCCAGTCAACCCCATCGTGGGTTGAGTGCACTCGTGCCATATAATGATGTCCAACCGCTTGCAGCGGGAACCTTTTGGCCTCCTCACCAAATGGGCTTTCCCATTCCTGAATGTACTTGGGTACGGCAGGTATGGTATCGGGCTTACCTATGTCGAGAAGGGTTTTTGAAAAGAGTTCAATTTTTCCGCTGGGTGTTCGCAACGGATTCTTCTCTGGATTTGCCCTAAACTCCCTGAATGCTATGGCTGGTTTATCAACCGCCTTGGTGTATCCGCCCCAGTTATCCTTTTCCATCTTATCCAAACTGGGAATGTTAGGGAAGCGGGTGTTTCTGTATCGCTCCACAGCCCACTCAATCCATTCCCGCTCGCTGCGATTCTGGGTAAACTCTTCCCTTACCCCAAAACGTTCTGCCAACTCAGCGCAAATTTGGTAGTCGCTTTTGGTCTTGTGTGGTGGCTTGGCCAGCTGGGGCATAATTATCACCTCATCGCCGTACTTCCAACCATCTTGTAAACCCCAGGTTTCCATTTGGGTGCATACCGGAAGCACCAAATCGGCATACTTGGCCGATGGGGTCATGAACTGATCCTGTACCGCAATAAATTCGACCAAACTCTCATCTTTCAATATTTTAGCCGAGCGGTTGGTATCGGCATGCTGATTTATAAGGATATTAGAGGCAACACACCAGATAAGCTTAAGGTTGCTATCCAACTTCTCAACACCACGGACGCCATCTTCAAATCCCATTTCCTTGCCACGCAGAATGGCCTCAGTCCAAAGGAAAACAGGTATGGTTGCCTTTACCGGATTTCTGCCCGTTGGAAAAACGTTCCAGAATGGCCCACCATCATCGGCCTGCAGGGCTATACCACCTGCCCAACCGCCGGGAATACCCACATTGCCAGTAATGGCTGGCAGACAGCAACCAGCAATAACTACCTGCTCGCCGTATGCCCTGCGCTGCATACCGTATCCTTGGTAAAGCACCGATGGTTTACTGGTGGCGTACTCGCGGGCAATGCGCCTTATGGTTTCGGCCGAAACGCTGCAAATCTTCTCGGCCCACTCGGGCGTTTTGGGTATTCCATCGTGTGTTCCTAGTATGTAATCGGAGTAGTTCTCCTCGTTTTCGCAACCCTTGGGCATCTGGGTTTTATCGAAACCTACACAGCAGCGTTTTATAAAATCTTTATCGTGAAGATTTTCGGTGATAATGGTATAGGCCATTGCGCTCATCATAGCCACGTCGGTACCGGGGCGAATGGGGATCCACTCATCGGCCAGCGCCACGGCGCTCATACTCATACGCGGATCGATACACACAACCCTAGCACCCCGTTCCCGTGCCTTTTTGATGAAAAATTCGCTGTTGGTACCATCGCGCATCTCGGCTGGGTTCCACCCCCACATTATAATGAACTTACTATTAACCCAATCCTGTCGCTGGTTCCCAGTTACCGATGTGCCATACACATATGGAGTGGCCTTTGAAATACACGCCCAGCTGTAGCTGTTGTAAAAGCCTAGCGATCCGCCCAGTAGGTTGATAAGCCGGGCTGCGGTTTGCCTACCATTTATCTGATTGTAGCTGCCTGTTCCATAGGGTACAAGTATTGCGGAGTTGCCGTATTTCTCCTTAACCCGCTTAATCTCCGATGCCAGAATGTCAAGGGCTTCTTCCCACGATATCCTTTCAAATTCTCCCGAGCCCCGCTCGCCAACTCTTTTCATAGGATATTTTAGTCGGTCGGGATGATACTGTCTACGGCGGTACGTTCGGCCACGAATGCAAGCCCTTAGCTGAGGATCTTCAAGCGTATCGCCAGGGCGGTCGTCGGTTTCAATGCGGGTCACAATACCATCCTTTACGTGAAACTTCAGAATACAACGGCCACCGCAGTTATGCCCAGGGCATCCGGCTCTAATAATCATGGTATCGCCGTTCTTCTCGATAATCTCTGCACTGCCATCGGAGAGGTTGCCAATGCAGCCCAGTAGGCCACCCGACAGGAACACTCCACCGCCCAGCAGTACGCTTAGCTTAATAAATTCGCGTCTATCCATACCTGTTGGCACATCTTCAGGTTTATTTGTTATTGCTTCGGTTTTCTTCTGTTTACCCATGGGGTTAAAATATATTTTTTGTGTTGTTTATCTTCTCGATTGGTTTCTATCCTTTGTTTGAATATCTGTGATAGGCATTAGTTTAACCAGATAGTATTTTCCTGTAAGCGTTTTTATAGAATCGACTTTTTGCTGATGAAAGCCACTGAAAACTTGCAGATTGCTTACCATAGTTAGGCTCTCTCTTGAAATCGTTTTGGGCCTGTCGATGCAATCGGTGTAAACGGTTTGCCCATTGCTAAGTGCTATATAAATGGCTTCAACTACATCCCCCGTATCCTTAGTTTGAGTTGCCGATATTGTATTGGTAGGGTAGTTGCCATTGTAATAACGAACTTGATTATCGATGCTTGGCTTACTGAATACTACAAAAAGGGTTTGTGTTGAGTTCGACTTCTCAACGGCGATGGCAACCATTCCATTACCATCGATACTGTGCCTGCTAAGCGGAATTAGTCCAAACGAAATATTCCACACAAACATCGCTAGGGCGATATAACCAACTAATCGTATCTCATTGGATAGAATCTTTGATAGTATAATGGCAACTAAAAAAGGCAGCATAACCATAAACTCGGAATTGCCGTGCGACATGACTGCGAAAAGTAGGTGAAGACCAAAAGCTATCAAGAAGGCTAATGTTATAGGCGATAAAATCTCTTTGAATGAAGCCGACATCTCTTTTATGTTGTATAGCCCAATGGATATTAATACTATAAATCCTAATACTCCCAGTATGTACCAATGTGAAATCTCCATAAGGTTACCCAAGTAGCCATGAACCTGAAGGAATGCTCTGAAAAAACTTATGCCCGAGAGGACGATATATTTCAATCCGAAACCAACGGTAGCTGAGCCAGAGTAAAAATCTCTAAGCGCAAACTCTAGCAGAGATTCTAGTGAGAGTTCAATGTTATAGTAAAGCCGCAGCACAAGGCTGTAAACAATGGGAACCAGCAAAGCGGGTATGGCGTATTTCAATGCACCTCGGTAGTCACGCTTAATAAAAAGTGCCAAAATGATTGCAAGCCACCAGAAGAAATGAATTTGATGAACAAGACATGCGAAGGCAGCAAAGAATCCTGCTAGCAAAATTCGAGTTGAGCTTTTCTGTTTGCAATGCAAAAGGTAAAAATGACTTGCTAGTAGCGAGAGGAATATGGGTATAATATAGGTTTCGTTCTCGGTAGCAAACCGCATAACACCCCACGAACTACCAGTAAATAGTACCCAAACCGAGGTTTTGCTATCGCTATATCCTAGCTTTTTGAATATTTTGCCTAGAGTTAAAAGCGAGAGCGCTGCGAATATGGCGTTCATAGCTTTTAGTGCTCCCAGCGTATTGCTAATGCCAACTAGTTTAAGAAAACTCACCCATAGGTAACCGATGAAATTGTAGAGCAGATGATGCGAAAGGAAAAGCGACTCAGCATCCCGAATGTAGTTGGCGTATCCGTAACCATCAATTGTGCTTTGCTTGGTAGGCAGGAAAAGATAGATGAAGAAAAGAATTAGGGCGTAGAGAATATAGCTGCTTCCAAATCCAAAAATCCTTTTATTATCCATCGGTATATATTTTCGAATGCTTCAAATATAACCAATATTCTATTCTTTAGCCATAGGGGGTGGTTCCATAATTATCGCATTCAAAGCATTGGCGGTGGAATATTTTTTGTAACATTGCTTTGTTAATCTGATGCAAGATGAAAAAAATTGCCCTGATACTAATTGGTTTGGGTTTTAGCGCTTGTGCGGTTCTTAAAACCCCGGTTGCTGTGGATATTAAGCCTATGGATGTGAATAGCTTCATGGCGAAGCCTTTTGTTCACGGCGAGGCCATTGGACAGTTTAAAGACAATATGCCCGAGCGCACCAAGGTGCAGAAATTGATTAAGCGAAGTCCTCGAGAGCATCAAGTACCCGATACAATCTACAACTACACCTATAAAGACTCAAAAATCAGCATATACAAAACTCGATTCAATCAGGAGTTTATGCTGGGGGGTATTGTGCGCAACTCCGAGGTTGAGCTGGCCAATGGGATAAAAGCAGGAATGCTTCGCGATGATTTTTATCGGGCCTTCACCGATTTGATTAGAACCCAACAGGATACAGTTGTGCTAGAGCACAAGCAGATTGACCGCACCTTTAACTTTTACTTCGATAAAAAGGGACATCTAGAAAAGTATACTTTTACCGGGAGTAAAAAGTAACCTATGGGATAACTGCAAGCACGGTTTGAGTACCCACAACTTTTTGGTTTAATTCCACCTTAACTGCTGAATTAAGAGGGATAAATACATCAACCCTTGAGCCAAATTTGATAAATCCCATCTCCTGATTTTGGATCGCCGTGTCGTTGGCTTTGGTATAGCATACAATTCTGCGAGCCAAAAATCCTGCTATTTGTCTAAATAAAACCTTAACCCCGTCGGGGCGCTCAATGGCAATGGTGGTGCGTTCGTTCAACGTCGAAGATTTTGGCTCCCAAGCCACAAGGAATTTCCCGGGATGATATTTCTGGTAAAGCACTTTACCTCCAATGGGATTCCAGTTGATGTGCACATTCCATACCGACATGAATATGGATATCTGCAGGCATTTGGTTTTCAGGAATTCGGTCTCTTCAACCTCTTCAATTACCACTACTTTTCCATCGCATGGCGAGAAAACCTTTTTGGGGTCAGTAACTACATCTCGTGTGGGGACTCTAAAAAAACGTAGAATAAAAATAAAGAAAGCCAGCGATATGCCAGTGGCTATGTACAAACCAGTGGTTCCTGCAAAAAGCCAAACAAGGGCGCAAATGCCTACTAGTATTACAAAAGCAACAGTCAAAATTTTAAATCCTTCCCTGTGAATGCGCATCGATAATATTTTTGAAATGAATGAATAAACGGAATGGTTTGAATATGTTTCCTAGCTATATTAACATCATAATCTCCAGATAAACAAATACAATGGGCGCTGAGATAAGAACACAATCGAACCTGTCGAGCAAGCCCCCATGTCCTGGCATAATCTTTCCCGAATCCTTAACTCCCACGCTACGCTTGAACATCGACTCTACCAAATCGCCAAATATTCCCGTTGATGCTGTGATTAGGCCAATTACAGCCCAGTGGAAGAAAGATAGCTCAATAAATGTAAGCGAAAGTATCCACGAAGCAAGCACTGTAAAAAACAGCCCCCCAACTAATCCTTCCCACGATTTTTTTGGTGATATGCGTGGGAACAGCCTGTTCTTTCCAATGCTAAGGCCCACAACATAGGCTCCCGAATCGTTTGCCCAAAGCATAATAAAGTAACCCAATAAAATATGGGTTTTATAACCAATGTGATAGGAGGTGTAGCTAAGGGCGAAGTAGTTGAGCAACGAAAAGGGTAGAGCCACATAAATAATACCCAGCAGTGTGAAGGCAATGTTGTGTATTGGCTTTTGGTGGTTTCTGTATAGCTCAATTAGAAAGATGCTTAGTATTAGGGGAATTATGCCAAGAAAGATGTAATGCCCAAGAATTCCTATGGCAAACAAATGGTTGATGATAAAAACTATTCCACCTAAAACCATTCCGTATATGTATTGTGGCTTAACCCTGGCCTTAAAAGTTATTTTATAAAACTCAAGCATTGTGAGTTCCATCAGCACAAGGAATACCAAGAAAAAACTGTAGCGCCCCAGTATTATCCCCCCAATTATTAGGACGATAAATAGGGCTCCGCTTATTGTTCTTTTAAGGAATGAGCTCAAAGTTCAACTTCTTCTATTAGTTTAATGGCAACTGGTTCGCTTTCTTTGGGCACGTACACTTGGGCTGAACCAAAGGTTTGGTACGATGAGTCATGCTGGTTTAGCAAAACTGCTTCAACGCCATTACTCTCAAGCATTTGTTTCACTATCTCTGCCTCAATTGGCGATCTGCTGGTGTATACTACAACCCAATTCTTGTCATCCATAGGTTAGGGTTTGGTTAGGCTTATGCTTTGTTTTGCGTTTTATCTACACTATCTTTCTTCTTCTCCTCCTCCTCAATGTCTTTCACCAGTTCCTCGGAGCGAGTGTGCGACTTGCGTGCACCAAAAATATTCTCAAGATCCTCGCTGAAGATAACTTCACGCTCAAGAAGCAATTCGGCTAGTTTTGTAAGTCCCTCCTTGTTTTGCTCAAGGGTTTCTTTGGCTCGCAAGTATGCCTGCTCAATAATTGTATTTACCTCTTTGTCGATTAGTTCGGCAGTTTTTTCGCTGTATGGTTTGCCAAACGAGAATTCGTTTTGCCCCGACGAATCGTAAAAACTTATGTTTTTAATCCCTTTGCTCATTCCAAAGTAGGCTACCATGGCGTATGCTTGCTTGGTTACCTTTTCTAGATCGTTTAGGGCACCCGTCGATATTTTTCCAAAGATTAGCTCCTCGGCTGCTCTGCCTCCCAGCGCTGAGCTCATCTCGTCGAGCAGCTGCTCGGTGGTGGTGAGCTGTCGCTCCTCGGGTAAATACCACGCAGCACCAAGGGCTTTACCTCTAGGAATAATGGTAACCTTAAGCAGCGGGTTGGCATGCTCGAGTAGCCAGCTAACCGTAGCATGACCCGACTCATGAAACGCAATGGTGCGTTTCTCTTCCATCGAAATTATCTTGTTCTTCTTCTCTAAACCACCAATAATCCTATCAATGGCATCAAGGAAATCCTGCTTTTCTACAACCTTTTTGTTCATACGTGCTGCTATAAGCGCGGCTTCGTTACAAACATTGGCAATATCGGCACCCGAGAATCCTGGTGTTTGCTTGGCCAAAAAGTCGATATTGAAGTTCTCCTCCAGTTTCAACGGTTTGGTGTGTACCTTAAATATCTCTTGGCGCTCTTTGTAGTCGGGTAGCTCAACGTGAATCTGCCTGTCGAAACGCCCAGCCCGCATTAGGGCACGGTCAAGAATATCGGCTCGGTTGGTGGCGGCCAGTATTATAACCCCCTGGTTAGAGCCAAAACCATCCATCTCGGTAAGCAGCTGGTTAAGGGTGTTCTCCCGTTCGTCGTTCGACGAGAAGTTGGCGTTCTTACCCCTTGCCCTACCAATTGCATCTATCTCATCAATAAAAACAATACATGGCGCTTTTTCCTTGGCTTGTTTAAACAGGTCGCGTACCCTAGAAGCACCCACGCCCACGAACATCTCGACAAAGTCGGAACCCGACATGCTGAAGAATGGTACGTTGGCCTCACCAGCAACGGCTTTGGCCAGTAGGGTTTTACCTGTACCCGGAGGGCCTACCAGTAACACTCCTTTGGGGATTTTTCCTCCCAGATTAGTGTATTTTCCGGGGCTCTTCAAGAAATCAACAATCTCCATTATTTCAACCTTGGCCTCTTCTAGTCCAGCCACATCCTTAAAGTCGATTTTAATATTCGACTCCTTGTCGAATAGTTGCGCTTTGGATTTGCCCACGCTGAATATATTCCCTGCTCCTCCACCAGGGCCTCCGCCTTGACTCATCCTGCGGAAAATGAATAGCCAAACACCCACCAGTATGATGATGGGCAGTAGCCAGGTTATGGCTTCTCCAAAGTAGTTGTGCCTATCCTCATAGGTTGGCGATATTCGCTCGGAGTTTGCAACATCTTCCTGTGCTTCTTCAAGCTGTCTTTCGAATGTGTCGATTGATCCAATCGTAAAGAAGAAGTGTGGCCCGTTGGGATTCACATTCTGTGCATTTTCGCCCAGCTTGCCCGAATATTTGCTGAGGCTCCCCGATTGTAGGTAAACTTCTACTTTCCCTTGGTTTCGGATAACCACAATCTTGTTGATATCACCCTCCTTGAGCATTTTGTACTGAACCTCATTCCAGGTTGTTTCAACAGGCTCCTTGCTTCCGTAAAAAAAGTTAAGCCCAATTATCCCTAGTATTATAAGGATATAGATCCAATAAACATTGAATTTTTTGCCGCCAAGGTTAAACTGATTGCCTCCTTTAGGAGTATTTGGTGACTTTGGGTCCTTATTCTCTTGCTTTTTACCCTCTTGGGTGTTTTTTTTATTGTCTTCCATGCTGTTTTTAATACGCTATGTGTATCAATGGAGATAAACGAATGTTGTGCTTAAATGTTTACCAATACCGCAAAATGTTAACCCGTTTGAGCTAATAGGTGGTTTTTTTTGCATCAGCCCATAGGTCTTCGAGTTTGTAAAATTGACGCCACTCAGTTTGAAAAATGTGAACAACTACATCAACAAAGTCAAGAACAACCCATATGCTGTTGTCGTATCCACCTTTCTGCCATACTTTCTCCTGCAGATTTTCATTTACTTTATCCTCAATGTTTTCAGCAATAGCTGATACCTGCGTGGTTGAATCGGCATGGCAAATTATGAAGTGCTGACAAATGGCGTTGGGCAGTTTGCCCAGTTCAAGGCTTACTATATCGTTCCCTTTTTTCTCTTCAATTGCATCAATTATGCAACTATGTAGCTTATCGGTATTTTGCTTGTTTCGTTTGGCCATTTAATGTGTATAAGTGGTTAATTGTTAAACGGCAAAGGTAAAATATTTTGGGGTAAAACCAAAGGTATTAGCATGCCGTTAACTTAATTTATAAATACTGATTTTGCTTAGCTAGCCACTGTTTGTGACGCGTTTTGGTAATAATTTGTTTTTGGCGTGTAAACTAATGCTGGTATTTGGGGTCAAAGCGTTACTTTTACCATACAGTGTTATATGAATATGAGTTTTCAAAGGATTGGATATAAGATGATTTGGCTCGATGAGGTTAATTCAACTAACGAGTATTCAGCAAGTTTTACTAGGGATAGTAAAGCACACGGCCTTGTTGTAGCTGCAAAAAACCAGACTCAGGGCAGAGGACAACGTGGCAACGAGTGGGAGAGTAAGCCGGGTGAGAATCTTCTTTTCAGCATAGTGCTCAAACCAACCTTTTTGCCAGTAAGCAAGCAGTTTCTGTTATCAAAAATAACTGCTTTGGCTGTGGTTGATTTTTTATCTAATTATACTGATGGCCTAACCATAAAGTGGCCAAACGATATCTATATTGAGAATAGAAAAATTGCAGGCATACTCATTGAGAACAGCTTTCAGTCCGAGAATCTTGATACAACTATTGTGGGTATAGGAATTAATATTAATCAGTCCGAATTTTCCGATGATTTGCCTAACCCTACATCACTTTTCTGCGAAACAGGGAAAAGATATGCTCTGGAAAATATGCTAACCCAGTTTTGCAAACTTTATCAAGATTACTACACCGCTTTGTTGCGGAATGAGGTTGGCTCCATTTCCGCTAGATATTTCGAGAAGCTATACCGACGGGCTGGTTACAGCAACTACAGCGCCAACGGGCAAACTTTTCGGGCTAAAATTGTTGGTGTAAGAGACACTGGCGAACTGGTGCTCGAAACCGAATCGGGGCAGCTTAAGGAATTTGCATTTAAAGAGGTAACCTTCGTTATTTAGTTGTTGGTGACCCATTGAAAGCGGCAGCAATTTGATCGGCAAGGGTATCCATCCCTGATTGTAGCTTTTTCCCCACCATCATCTTTAGCATCATGTTTAGGTTTGCTTTAAGGGTAATTTTCATGCACGTATCGTAAGGTGCTACCATTTTTAGCTGTATCCAAATATGAAACTCGAAGGGTATCTTATCGTTGCCTGTAATTTTTATGGTTTTATTGGGTTCTTTGTCAATAATCCTTAGCCCAGCGCCTTTTATCCCTTGCGCATCAAATTCGCACCAATCTTCACCAGCCTGCCAGTTCTCGAGTTGAGCTTGCTGTGCTATTGGTGAGAAGTTCTGAAAATTGGAAAGAACTTTGTAAATATCCTCGTCTATTCGTTTTATGCTAACTATTTTACTTTCAACTGTGGTCATACTAATAGCCTAATTTTGGTTTATTCTGTAACTACTTTCCCCATTCGCTGGGATTTTGGCGCCAGCTCTTGAGCACTTCAATCTGCGATTGATCGATCAGATTGGTCTTTAGGGCAAAATCTATAAGCTCGTAGTAGCTTGTAAGGGTGAAAACTGGGAGGTTGTAACGCTCAATATTCTGCTTGGCCGTATCGAAACCATAAGTAAAAATGGCAGCCATACCAAGTACATTGGCATTCGCATCGCGAAGGGCATCCACTGCTTTTAGGCTGCTTAGCCCAGTTGATATTAAATCCTCAACAACCACAACTTTTTGGTTGGGTTTCAATTCGCCTTCAATCATATTTTTTAGTCCATGCTTTTTTTGTTCTGAGCGAACGTAAACAAAAGGCAAATCCATAGCCTCGGCAACCAGCATCCCGTGAGCAATTGCGCCCGTGGCAACTCCCGCTATTACCTCAACATCTGCAAAGTGTTGCTTTATAGTTTCAACAAACTTTTTGCAAACCAGCTTACGCGCATCGGGATACGATAGTACCTTTCGGTTGTCGCAGTATATTGGCGATAACCATCCCGATGCCCAAGTGAAAGGTGTTGCAGGATTCAATTTAATTGCGTTAATTTCGACTAGTTTTGAAATTACCTTGTTCTCCATGGCCAAATATTATACAGTTTATTTTGATTTTCATAAGATTGTTCTCCTAACGGACTTCCGCAGTCACTTTGTGAATCATAATGGTCTTTTTGTAAAATGCTCCAGAACGGGAGATTTGGCAAAAATACTTGTTTTTTTCCAAACCTCAAGGCTAACCGAACTCTACATTATTACCGATGACCTTGAAGAAACTTTTGGTGAGTTTACCAAAGTTTTTGTTGTAATTGAAGCTGCAGGGGGAGTTGTTAGAAATTCAGAGGGTTTAATTCTGATGATTAAGCGAAATGGGGTTTGGGATTTGCCCAAGGGAAAGGTCGATCCAGGAGAACAACCACCGCAAGCTGCGCTGCGCGAAGTGGAGGAGGAGTGTGGTATTGCACCTCTACAGTTGGGTAGCTTGGTTACAGTCACATATCATACCTACAATATGCGAGGCAAAGCCATTTTAAAGCCTACCTACTGGTACAATATGCAGTACCTTGGAGCAAAAATGCCTGTTCCACAGCAAGAGGAGGGTATTACCGATGTGGTTTGGGTAAATCCATCAAACCTTAATCACTACACTTGTAATTCCTATGGTTCAATACAAGAGGTTCTCGATAAGGTTTTGTAGGACTATAGTTCTCCCCTTGATCTAAGCAGATTGAAGAACTGCTGCTCGAAATTTTCCTTAGGCGATGGGGCTGGTGAAGTGATTAGCCGCCTGTCGGGGCCAATAAGGAAGTATGTTGGGAAAGCACGGATATCAAAATCCCTAACAATATCGGGCTTGTTGCCGTAGTGTAAAAATGTCCACTCGTAGTTGGTCTGGTCTAAAAACACCTTCAAGTCCTCAATCTCTGTATCTATCGATATGGTTACAATTTCCAGATGTTTTTTATACTTCTCGTAAAGCTTCTCAAGTAGAGGAAACTCTTGGAGGCAGCTGTAGCTTGTGGTTGTGCAGAAGTTAAGGTACACATACTTTCCCTCGAATTGGCTGAGCTTAACCAGCTTATTGTCTAATGTGTAAAGTTCAAAAGGGCTTGGCACAAAGCCTGGCAACAGGCGGGTTACCTTTGTCCGAATATTTTCGGCAATTAGTAAATGTTCTGCGTTAATCGATTGGCTATAAAGCGAGTCGAGTATGGCTAGCAGGGCTCCGCGCGAAAATCTATCATCGAAAAAGCCATCATGCAAACCCTTGAGTACAACAAGTTCCAAAAGGGTGTCGTTGGCAAGCACATCATCCTGCGCAAGCGTATTCTTTAGCTGAGTGTAACTCCGCTGATTTGTGGCCTTATCAATCCCTTCGTTACCAGAATCGGATCGTGCAAAAAACAAGAAATACTTATCGAATAGCAGGTTGAATAGCTCCATGTAGGCCGGATTATTATACAGAATGGGCTTGTTCCCAAAATAGTTGTTCGATATGCTCCGCGATTGCTGCATTAGAGCAAGCTGACTTAGCAATCCGTATCGATAATCTCTATAGCTGTTGAAAAAAGTGTTGTTGTGGTTGACAAACAATTCCTCCATGCTATTTTTTAACGAATCGATGGGGATGTTTGGTTTCCCTGTGTAGGCGTTTTTGACAATATCATCGAAATGCTGATTGAATTGCAAGTCGAATGAGTTGATAAGGTAGTTCAAATCGTTGGGCTCCATATTGGCTATTCCCACGTGTAGGTCAGTCTCTCTAAAAAATGGGTTTAGCCTTTGCTGCTCAGTTTTTGGCTCGTATTCGGGTAGTACGAGTTGATATTCTTTTTGTGGCTCAACAAACAGATAAATTCGATATACACCCAGATGGTTGAAAACGTATGTGATCTCATCAACCTTTAATTTACACTTAAAATTACCTGTCTCATCAACATTGCAGCGGGCAATCACCTCTTCGGTTTGAGTCACGTAATCGGCGTATTTAAAAAACACCAACTCCTGTCCAGCATAACTTGGGGCATTACCCCATAGGGTTACCTGTGCCGATAAGGCTAAGGGAAAAGCTAGGAGTATTGTTGTAATTCGAAATATCTTCTTGAAAAAAGCCATGCATATTCAGATTTGGTTCATATGGTTAACGCGGAAGGTACTTTTTTATGTTGATGGCACTAGGTAAAAATTTTGAAGCATCGCCTTTATTCACCAAAATATCTCTAACAATGGTTGAGTTTACGGGGGTGTGTTCGGGGGATGTAAGTAAAAATACTGTCTCAATTTCGGGGCGCATAGCCTTGTTAACCTGACCAATGGCCCGCTCGTACTCAAAGTCAGCAGCTGTTCTCAGCCCTCTTAATAGATAAGTGGCCCCTATGCTGTGGCAAAAATCAACGGTAAGCCCCTCGTAGCTGGTTACTTCAACCCTTAAATCGTTTGCAAACACCTCTCGTCCCATTGCAAGCCGTTGATCTATATCGAATAAAGTTTTTTTCGAAAGGTTTTTTCCAACGGCGACAACTACCCGGTCAAATAGGTTCAACGCTCTTTTTACCAGCGCTTCATGACCAACCGTAAAGGGATCGAAAGTGCCGGGGAATACCGCAATCTTTTCCATTTTCAGTGAGTTTATATGTTGAATATAGACAAAGGTAGTATCTTTTTTATGATTGCCACTTTTGCTAAACCCAAGTATGCATCGCTAGTTGGTTTGCATTTGGGCCTGAATTGGTTGAGCATTTTTGACCTTTTGTTGGAGTAGTACGTATTCAAGCACATCGCCAATACTATCGAAATACTTAAAGGTTAGACCTTTGATGTAAATATCTTTGATTTCGGCTACGTCTTTTTCGTTCTCTTTCGATAGGATTATCTCGGTAATGCTAGCCCTTTTGGCGGCAAGGATTTTTTCCTTAATTCCTCCCACGGGCAAGAGCTTGCCCCGCAGGGTAATCTCGCCGGTCATTGCAATGCTCTTTCTAATTTTGCGCTGGGTAAAGGCCGATGCCAAAGAGGTAATCATAGTGATACCTGCCGATGGGCCATCCTTGGGGATTGCCCCTTCGGGTACGTGCAGGTGAACATCCCAGCTATCGAAAATTTCTGGTGTTAACCCAAAGCGTTGGCAGTTCGATTTAATGTACTGCAGAGCAATTACTGCCGACTCTTTCATCACATCACCTAGGTTACCGGTGATGGTTAGCTTGCCCTTTCCCCTGCTTAGGCTTGTTTCAATAAACAGAATTTCACCTCCCACGCTGGTCCAGGCAAGACCTGTGGAAACTCCAGCCAGCTCATTACCTTGGTAAATATCCTTTAAGTACTTTGGAGCACCAAGCACTTTTTTGAGGTCAACTAGCGATACGGATTTGCTGTACTCCTCGCCAAATGCAATGCTTTTTGCTGCATTGCGAACAATTTTTGCAATACGTTGGTTCAAGGTTCGCACTCCGCTTTCACGCGTGTAGCCTTGAATGGTCTCTTGTAGAGTACGATTGGGTATGCTGAGCTGCTTCTTTGTGAGACCATGATTGTCGAGTTGATTTGGGATTAGATGCCTTTTGGCAATCTCAACCTTTTCCTCCATAATGTAGCCACTCATCTCAATCATCTCCATTCGGTCGCGTAGGGCAGGATTTATTTCAGCAATGTTGTTAGCAGTGGTTATGAATAGTACTTTCGATAGGTCAAAATCCACATCAAGGTAGTTGTCGTGGAATGCATTATTCTGTTCCGGATCGAGTACCTCCAGCAGGGCCGATGCAGGATCGCCATGGAAATCCTTCCCGATTTTATCTATCTCGTCGAGAATGAAGACTGGATTCGACGACTTCACCTTTTTCAGATTGTAGATTATTCTCCCAGGCATAGCGCCAATATATGTTTTACGGTGTCCTCTAATTTCGGCCTCGTCATGGAGTCCCCCCAGCGATATGCGGGCGTACTTGCGGTCCAATGCGCGGGCAACCGATTTCCCCAGCGAGGTTTTACCAACACCCGGAGGGCCATAGAGGCATATGATGGGCGCTTTCATATCGCCTTTGAGTTTTAACACGGCAAGATGCTCTAGTATACGATCTTTTACCTGCTCTAAGCCAAAATGATCCTCATCTAGAATCTTTTTTGCTCTTTTCAAGTCAAAATTATCCTTGGTGTATTCATTCCAAGGCAACTCAAGCATTAGCTGTACATAGTTAAGCTGCATCGAGTAATCGGGGGCCATAGGGTTCATGTTGCTGAGTTTCCCCAATTCGCGATCAAAAATTTCGGCAACCTCTTTGCTCCATTTTTTTGATTCGCCCTGCTTGCGCATAGTCTCAACTTCTTTCTCGTTGGGATTGCCGCCAAGTTCATCCTGAATCGTTTTCATTTGCTGATGCAGAAAATACTCCCTTTGCTGCTGGCTCATGTCGAGTTTAACCTTCGACTGAATATCGTTTTTTATTTCCAGCAACTGAATTTCTCTACCCATCAGCTCAAGTAGTAATGTGCTTCTGCTTTTTAGGTCGTTTTGCTCAAGCAGCTTCTGTTTATCGGGAGCAGGAAGCTCAATGTTTGAACAAATAAAGTTGATAAGGAAATAGTAGTTGTCGATATTTTTAATGGCAAAGGCTGCTTCCTGTGGCATATTGGGCGACAGGTTTATGATCTTGATGGCAAAATCCTTAATTGAGCTAATCAGCGCCTCAAATTCTTTATCCTTTTCGTTGGTGGGATCGTCGGTAAGTGTTTGCACTGAAGCTATGAAGTAGGGCTCTGTGGTAATGTACTCAAGTACCTGGAAACGATGTAGCCCTTGTAGAATAACCGAAGTGCTGCCATCGGGCATTTCGAGCACTTTAAGAACACGGGCAATTGTCCCCATGCTGAAAAGATCCTTAACCTCTGGATCTTCAATCTTGGCATCCATTTGCGACACAGCTCCTAAAAACTTTGTTTTTTGGGAGAGATTTTTTATCAGTTTTACCGATTTCTCCCTTCCAACGGTAATG
Organism: Bacteroidales bacterium UBA2295; assembly: GCA_002345825.1. Lineage (GTDB taxonomy): Bacteria > Bacteroidota > Bacteroidia > Bacteroidales > Tenuifilaceae > Perlabentimonas. Next base: position 14,904 of record DDWD01000001.1, on the reverse strand, counting down.
GGCAGAACAACACCCGGAAAAAGTACCGTATTTCGAAGGGCAAGGATGGGAAGAGTTTTGGGCATATCCTTTACCTCAAAATCACCGCTATCTTCGGTGAATAAGGGGATGAATTCAGAGTCTTGATCAAATGAATCGGAAAGGAAGGGGGTGCCTATTTTGATTTCAAAATTTTTACTCATACTAGTTTTATAATATTGGTATTGTTTTACAATATGTGACATATTGGCGCAGTTTGCCCTGCCCAATATGCGGGATTATAGATACGCAATCGCTGTGCCATTATTCAAGTTGTGGCAATTGAAACCTAGCCTTTGATTAATCCTTGAGCACTTCCTAGGTGAAACTTAATAAATCGACTTTAAAAAGGGAGCGCTAGTGCCTAAAGGGTGCTGTTGCATTAAAAATGTGGGTAAGGATATCCGTCTCAACATCAGATAATTCAATGCCTCTTCGCCCCATTACAATCCTTGCGGTTTCGAATGCTTTTTCGGTTTTGTAAGTTGAGAAACCTTGGGCTCCACCCCAAGAGAAGCTCGGGATGAAGTTTCGGGGAAACCCGTCGCCAAAAATGTTGGCACTTACGCCCACCACTGTACCGGTATTAAACATGGTGTTTATGCCGCACTTGCTGTGGTCGCCCATGATTAGCCCACAGAACTGGAGTCCGGTGTCTACAAAACCCTTTTTTGGATAATTCCAAAGCTTAACGCTAGCATAATTGTTCTTTAGGTTTGATGTGTTGGTGTCGGCTCCCAGATTGCACCACTCCCCAATAACTGAGTTGCCAATGAATCCATCATGGGCTTTGTTTGAGTATCCAAAAATTACGCAGTTGTTTACTTCGCCTCCAACCTTAGAGTGTGGGCCAATGGTGGTTGGCCCATAAATTTTTGCGCCCAGCTTTAGCGCAGAGTGCTCGCAAAGCGCAAATGGACCACGGACAAGTGAACCTTCCATTATTTCGGCTTCCTTCCCTATGTAAATTGGGCCTGAACTGGCATTAAGTACGCTGCACTCAACAGTTGCACCCTCCTCAATAAAAATATTTTCGGGTTTAACGATGTGGTTGCTTGTTGGTATTGGTTGTGATTTTCTATCTGTAGTAAGAAGTTCGAAATCAGCCTCAATGGCTTCTCCGTTTAGCTTAAATATGTCCCAAGGATTTTTAATCTCAAGGAAAGATGAACTGGTGTTTTTTATTGTAGTGTAATTCTCTTTTTGTAGAAAGCTATTATCCGAAACAATTGCTGGCAAAATGGCAGCAACCAGCGTGTCGTTGGCAAAAAGTGCTTCACCAGCCTGTAGATCCAGGATTTGATTCACTAAGGTTTGATTCGGTAAAATTCCGCCGTTTATAGCAAGGTTCTTGTCCTTAGGTTGAGGTATTGGGTGCTTTATGCTAAGGTAATCAATGGTTTGGGGATAGCATATCGAGCCAAGCATTTTTTCCCATTTCTCTTTTATGGTAAGTATCCCAACTCTAATCATACAAACCGGACGGGTATAGGTTAGAGGTAATAGTTGATCTCTTCTAAAATCGTCAAATAGTATAATGTTGCTTGTCATATGCTTGTTGTTGAGAGTTGCAGTGTTTATTAGATTATAAAAATACAATAAAAAAAAGGAACAACTTAGGGTTGCTCCTTTTTTTAAGTATTAGTGTCTTGCTTATGCCCTAAAACTAGTGCTTAGTTACCTTTCTTGTCGATATGCTTTTTGTACTTAGTCATAAATTTATCGATACGACCAGCAGTATCAACCATCTTCATTTTACCAGTGTAAAATGGGTGCGATGTGTTAGAAATTTCAACCTTTACCAGCGGATACTCAACGCCATCAACCTCTAAGGTTTCTCTTGTGTTTACAGTCGATTTGGTGATGAAAACATGATCGTTTGACATGTCCTTGAACGCCACCAGTCGATAATTCTTTGGATGAATGTCCTTTTTCATTTTAAAGTAGATTTATCTTTTAAAAAACTCTTTACCAGCTAAAATTTAGGCCTGCAAAGTTATTAACTCAAACGATAATAACAAAATAACCAATAAGTTTTTTTGAAGATTTTTTGCTGGCAGTTGCTTTGTCAGGGTTAATCCCTGCTTGCAAATTTTGATAGCAACCGGAGGAACTCAATGTAAAGCCAAATTAGTGTTACCATTAGTCCAAATGCGCCGTACCATTCCATATGCTTTGGCGCACCCTGTGCTGCACTTCGTTCAATAAAATCAAAATCGAGGGTAAGGTTTAGCGCTGCTATCCCAATAACTACTAGGCTAATGATTATGCTAAGTGTGCCACCACCATGAATGTACCCTAAGTTAACTCCAAATAGGCTCATTATGAATGATATGAAATACATTAGTGCAACTGCACCTGTGGCAGCCATTACGCCAGTCCTGAATTTGGCAGTTACCTCTATGGTTCCGCTACGATAAAGCAACAGCATTAGAAAAAAAGTGGCAAAAGTGAGTCCAACCGCTTGTGTTATAATGCCTAGTCCGTATTGCGCTGCCATAAAGGCAGACAGGCCTCCCAGTAGAAGTCCCTCCATAACGGAATAGATGGGTGCAGTAATATGTGCACTGCGGGGGGAAAAGGCGGTAATTATAGCTGTTATGAACCCTCCGATTCCACCAACCATCATCCATGTAATAACCGAAGGAGAGCCAATGGAAGCAAGACGCCAAGTATAGACAGCGCCCAGTACAACTAGTGCCAGCATGGCCATGGTTTTGTACTTTGTACCCTCAATGGTCATTACCTCCGACGAGCTTGCGGCTCTTTCTTTCACAAATATTTTCTCGCTAAGAGCAGGGTTTGATGATCTAATCATTTTTTTTGAAATTAGTATTTTTTTAATCGACGATTAACTAATCAATTCTCGTACCAACGTGTAAGGGGGTGACACAATTTCGGGGTTAAAGATGGTTAAACAATTGTGAAAAAAAATGTAAATTTGATGTATGATAGAGCGCGATTACATAATGCGATTTTTAAAGCAGTTCTTCGATGTGCTTCAAAAACTCATCAACAATATCGACCCTGATAATGAAGAAGGCTTTAAGGTAGAACTCAATGAGCTGTGCGAGCTATACTTGGGTAACAGCATCTCATTTTATGCCGACAACAAGAACGAAGATATTTTAAGTGCTCTTGGTGATCGATCGCATAGCGAAATGCAAGCAAGAGCAACAATGCTTGCCGAAGTGCTTTACCACAATATCGTCATTACAAAGGATGAGGATGGGAAAATTCTTTTGGCTCGAAAAGTTTTGGCGCTACTATCGTTCATCGAGGAGCATAGCGATACCTACTCTTTCGAACGGCTTTCGCGAATTGCTGAAATGCGGCAAATGGTTGGCTAGCTATTCTTCTCCAAATTCAAAAAGAAGCTGATCGCCTACCCAAGCCCTGTGCTGGTCGTTGGCGTTAGACAGCGATACGGCCAGTTCAATAACCTTTGCTCTAAATGCTTGATTTCTGTTGGCTATTTGACGCAAAGCAAATTCAATGTTATTCTTATTGTTTGCAAATAAGTCCTCGTTAAGGCTGCTAATTATTTCGAGGTAAGGCTCAAAAACAACATCCTTAACTTGCAGGTTGGTTGCGCTGTGTGCCGCGACAAGTAGGCCAGCTTTTATTAAAAGATTATCCTCGCTAAGGCACCATTGTATGCTGCGCGATAGGGCACAGTCGGCTTTCCATAGCACGTTGGAGCATACTTGCTCAACTATTTCAATATTTGTGAAACTTTGCGCCCATTCGTCAATCTGCTCGCCGGTAATTTGTGTTGGGTCATCGATTATCGATGCAATAATTTTGCACTCCCTAATATCCTGCTTAAACAGTTCAAGCGCCAAGGGATGGTTGCCAATGTAAGGCTCAGCAATTTTGCGTAGCTCGGTTATGGGTACGCCATAGTTCACCTTGTACTCAATACCAAATTGGGTTAGGCTGTCCGATGTGGGGCCACTACGCCTACTCTTTATCTCCTCTACTATGCGCTGAAGTGTCATGGTCGTTCAATTTGGATGCAAGTTAGCTATAAAATGGCTATTTTGTTAACTTTGGAATTTTCTCAGTATGGAATTAATTCCATAGTTAAAAGCGAAGATTATCAAAATCAATAGGATATGGAAAAGGTGAATTTGCAAAGCAAGTTTAGCCGGATAGAAGGTTACTATAGGCCAGCCATTGTGGGCGAGCTGAATGGACAGCATGTTAAGCTGGCCAAATTTCTGGGAGCGTTTCCTATGCATCAGCACGACGATGAAGATGAACTTTTTTTGGTTGTTAAGGGTATGCTAAAGCTCGATTTTGGTGATAGGGTAGAGGTGGTAAACGAGGGCGAGTTTATTATTGTTCCCCGTGGCGTGAGGCACCGACCCATAGCCGATGATGAGGTGCATGCGCTTATGTTCGAGCCTGCATCGACCCTAAATACTGGCAACGAGCGCAACGAGTTTACAGTTGACTCGCCCGATAGGTTGTGATTATATCCACACTGAAAAATTTGTTCGATTAATAATTTTTTTTGTATTTGGTTGAGCAAATATGAAAATAATATTACCTTTGCATCCGCAAAACGGTGGATGTAGCTCAGTCGGTTAGAGCGCTGGATTGTGGTTCCAGAGGTCGCCGGTTCGAACCCGGTCTTCCACCCTCAAAGGGAGTTTCGATAACAATCGAAACTCCCTTTTTTAATACCGGCCCATTACAGTTAGTGCATGACCCATCCCCTTATGCCAAGCGGCAGCCACAATCTATCGGAATTCGCATTGTCTTTCCCTTGTGCTTCCATACCCAAAGGTACTAACTCTTCTCCAGCACCTCAAAATAATATTTAGCCGGAAAACAAGTTAAAAAACGCCAAATGATGTTGTAAAGTATTTTTTTTTAACTATCTTGTCCCTAATTTAGGTGAATAGTTTTAGCTTTATGCGCGACGCAAAAACCATACTCAATTTCATTGGTGATATGTATATGACAAATCACCCAAACTACTTTTACAAGGAGGTTGTGTATTTCTCTGGGCGCATTTATGCTCAACGGGTTTCCCCTTTTCTGAGCCTTTCCGATATTTTTGTTGATCAGATTGACATCAAACTCGTAGAGGAGCAATCGCCCGATAAGTCATCCAAAACAAAGGCGTGCTTCTTTTTTAAGAACTAATTCCTATACTTTATTTGATGATAGGCTGGGCGAACGATACTACATCGTTGGCTGTTATCTCCTTGTCGCAAAGTATAATAAGCCGTTCGATTACATTTCTGAATTCGCGTACGTTCCCTGTCCAGGTGAATTGTTTTAGCGCTTCAATGGCGTCTTTAGTAATTATTTTGGGAGGCATACCATATTCATCGCAAATGAGGTTGATGAAATGTTCCGAAAGCAAGGGGATGTCGTCAAGCCTTTCGCTAAGCGAAGGAACTTGAATGATGATTACGCTTAGTCTATGGAAAAGGTCTTCACGAAAGTTTCCGGCGTCTATCTCTTTCTGTAGATTTTTGTTGGTGGCAGCAATTATCCTCACATTTACATTTATATCCTTGTCGCTACCAACTCGCGTAATCTTATTCTCCTGGAGGGCACGTAGTACCTTTGCTTGAGCGCTAAGGCTCATATCTCCAATCTCATCGAGGAAAAGCGTTCCCCCATCGGCCTGCTCAAACTTACCCTTTCGTTGCTTTATGGCTGAGGTAAAGGCTCCTTTCTCATGGCCAAACAGTTCGCTTTCTATAAGTTCGCTAGGTATTGCTGCGCAATTTACTTCTACAAAAGGCATATCGGCGCGGCTACTTTTTTCATGAAGCCAGCGAGCAACTAGTTCTTTGCCAGTTCCGTTTGAGCCTGTAATAAGCACTCTGGCATCAGTAGGTGCAACGCGATCAATAATTTCTTTAACCTTTTCTATTACCGCTGAATTGCCTACTATGTCAAAGGTTCGCGATACCTTTTTCTTAAGCACCTTGGTTTCCTTAATAAGCGTGGTTTTATCGGTGGCATTGCGAATTGTTATCAGTATTCGGTTTAGGTCGAGGGGTTTCTCAATAAAATCAAAAGCTCCTTTTTTTATTGCATCAACAGCCGTGTCGATATTGCCATGCCCTGATATCATGATTACAGGTGTTTCTGCAGATATTTCTTGAAGTTTATCAAGCACCTCAATGCCATCCATTTGGGGCATTTTAATATCGCATAGCACAGCTTCGAACCCTCCCTTTTGGAAAATCTCCAGACCACTTTCTCCATCTTCAGCCACTTCAACCTCATGCTTTTCGTATTCCAAAATCTCTTTTAGAGAGTTACGGATGGCACGCTCGTCGTCAATTACCAGTATTTTTGACATGTGTTTATTTTTTCTTAGTAGGATTAAGACTACAAATATAGTTATCTCGAGTTTATAAAAGATTGGCTGTGGAATAAACTTTTCAGCAGCAAATGATTATGTGCTAAGTGTTACGCTTTTTTTAGCTTGGCAAATTTTAGAAGTAAATTTTTTACGCCGGCGGCTCTAAATTCCACGGTAGCTTTACGGTTTTGCCCATCTCCCTCAATACTTGTTACTTTTCCTGGCCCAAACCGGTCGTGCAGCACCATTATTCCCAGTTGTACTTCGTCGGGGTTGATGTATTCTCCACCACTGTGCCCTTGGGTTGAAGTACTTTGCTTTTGCTCTTGGATTTTTTTTAGCTTACGATTTGCGGGATGCTCGGTTTTATGCGGTGTGGAACGACTAAACGATGAAGGGTTGTTGCGCATTGAGTGTCCAGTGTCCTGACCATATCCAAAAGTTGAATCTTTAAAACCCGATTCGTTGGTTTCGTCTGTAGACTCAACAAAGTCAGTATCAATTTCAGCAATAAAACGGCTGGGAATACTTGATGTTAGGTTTCCCCATTTGAATCGAACCTGTGCGTGCGATATGGTTGCCTGCTTGGCTGCTCGTGTTAGGGCAACGTAAAAAAGCCTGCGCTCCTCCTCAATATCATCCAGTGAGCCGGTTGACATTTTGGATGGGAAAAGTTCCTCCTCGACCCCAGCAAGAAAGACGTAATCGAATTCTAGTCCTTTGGCCGAGTGGATAGTCATGATGGACACCTTATTCCTGTCCTCGGGTTTGTCATTATCAGCATCAGTAAGCAGCGAAACGTTCTCAAGGTAATCAGCCAGAGTGGTAACCTCTGCAACGCCTTCTTCCTTTTGCGTGTCGCTAAACTCCTTGATGCTATTGAGTAGCTCCTCGATGTTTTGCAATCGGGTAATGCCCTCAATGGATCCATCGGCCTTGAATTCCTTCATAAGGCCAGCATTCATCACTATGGTTTGGGCAGCCTCATAAGCTTCGGCGGTATACGCAATAGTTCCCATTTGTTTAATCAGGTTGTAAAACTGCATAACCTTACCTAGTGCCGATGGTTTAAGTCCAGGATTAAACTCACCTAGCTTTTCGATGGTAACCCAGATGCTTTGGTTGTGCTCGTTAGCTGCAGTTTCCAGTCGTTCCATTGTGGTTGCGCCAATACCGCGGGTGGGGAAGTTGATAATGCGTTTTAACGCCTCATCGTCGTTAGGGTTTACTGTAAGCCTAAAGTAGCCGATGGTATCTTTTATCTCTTTCCGTTGATAAAACGATAAGCTACCGTAAACCCGGTAGGGTATGTTCCTTTTCCGCAGCGATTCCTCAAAAAGCCTCGACTGCGCATTGGTTCGGTAAAGTATTGCAATATCCTTAAAACTTATGTGATCGCGCTGGATTAGCTCAGTAATGGCCGATGCCACCATGAAGCTCTCCTCCTGATCGGTGTAGGCCTTTATTATTTTGATCTTTTCGCCCTCGGCGTTAGCCGAGAAGGAGGCCTTTTGCAGCTGCCGTTTGTTCTTGGCAATTACGCTGTTGGCGGCATTCACAATGGTTTGGGTCGATCGGTAGTTCTGCTCTAGTTTAAAGAGTTTGTACTCTGGGTAATCGTTACGGAAGTTTAGGATGTTCTCAATTTTTGCTCCGCGGAACGAGTAAATACTCTGGGCATCGTCGCCTACCACGCAAACATTTTTATGTGAAGCAGCCAACTTTTTGACAATCAAATACTGGCTGTAGTTTGTATCCTGATACTCATCAACCAGTATGTACTTGAATTTTGCCTGATACTTGGCCAGCACATCGGGAAAATCGCGAAACAGAACGTTGGTGTTAAGCAGCAAATCGTCAAAGTCCATGGCCGATGCCTTGTAGCAACGTTGCGCATATATGGCGTATATCTTAGCAATATCTGGCTTGCGGGTTTGCCTATCGTACGACACCAACTGGGTGTTGGCTGCATAGGCTTGGGGGGTAATAAGGTTGTTCTTTGCAGATGAAATACGTCCAAGTACTTCGCCAACTTTATAAGCTTGCGTGTCGAGTTTTAGCTCCTTAATTATTGATGATATTAGGCTTTTGGAGTCGGCTGTGTCGTATATGGTGAATGAGTTTACGTAGCCCAACTTATCGGCCTCGGCCCGAAGGATTCGCATAAACATGGAGTGGAACGTGCCCATCCATAGCTGCTTAGCTGTATTCTCCCCAACCACGCTGGCAATTCTGTCCTTCATTTCGCGGGCAGCCTTATTGGTAAACGTTAGGGATAGGATGTTCCAAGGTGGAATACCTTGCTTAAGCAAATGAGCAATGCGATAGGTGAGCACACGGGTTTTGCCCGATCCTGCACCAGCAATTATAAGAGCAGGGCCGTTAAATGTGGTAACGGCTTCGCGCTGTACATCGCTTAGTTCGTTTAGATATTGCACGGTGTGTAATTGTCTTTTTTGTTGATAATTGGGTGCAAAGTTACTCTCATATGGTTAATTAGGAAAGGGTATTGTATGATTGTGGATAACTTTTTAAAAAGCAGCAAAGCCACCCCGGGGTGGCTTTGCTGAAACAAAAATTAATCGATAAAATTTGGCTATCCGCAAATGGAGTATTCTCTTGCTTTGGCCATTACCTCTTTAATGTATGAACCCAAGAGCATTTTCATCTCTTTAGTTTGCTCTGGCGACATCTTTGCAGTGCACTTTTCGTTGATATAGGTCTCCTCAGCAGTGCTACATCCATCGGGATCAGCTTCTGTTGCTTGAGACTTGTCGCAGTAATAGTTTGCACCATCAGTATTAACAATATAGCAATTACCGTCGTCAAGTGGGCAGCAGATGGTGGGTTCTTCGCATGATTGGAAATCGTCGGGAAGTTCAAATGCTAAGCACAGATCCTCCTCTTCGGCAATTGGTTCGCAGCTCCAGAGTACTATTCCAAAAATTCCAGCTAGGATTAGTGGAAGAAAGAAAATTTTCTTTTTCATGGTGTTAGAGTTTTAGTTAGGTAAATTTGATTCGTTTAGATGGTGGGTTATGATTTGTTCGAATTTTTCGTAATCTTGGTACCCAGTAAATATCTTATTCCCAATAATGAATGTTGGTGTTCCTTTTAATTTAAGGGTTTCATAATCTTGCACATTCTTATTAAGGTATTCCTCGGCCTCGTTACCAAGAATACACTCCGCAACATAAATGTCTTTATCGATAAAACTATTTACCATATCTCTGAATTCATGCGTAACAACCACCTTACTATCGTTGAGCAGGAGTTCATGCAGGTATTCGTAGTTCCCGTACTTGTTAATACATACTGCTGTTTTCATTGCATTTTGTATGTCGATATTGTTCGATTTTACTGTTAAACGCAAAATTAGTTTCACTTCACCGCTATTAATATATTCCTTTTCTAGTTCTGGAAAAACATCGGTGAAGAAAAGCGTACAGTACGAACAGCTGTAACTTGAGTACATATATATCGATAGCTTGGCATCGTGATTTCCAAATACAATATCAAGCGGTCTTTCCTCCTGTATGTTTACCTGAGCAATTCTGGTTTTATTGGTCGAACGATACTTTGCAATTCGTACGCCAATAAGTATAAGTATTATTACTGAAAGGCCTATCGCTACTATGTAGCTCCATTTATTGTTCAACTTCATCTTCAGCCTCATCTTTTGCTCTTTCTCCCCGGTCCAAGTTGGTGTTGTAGCTAACCAACCTTGGGTTGAATATTAGGTTAAGACCCCTTTCGTTTACCCTAATGGTGGTGCTCATAATTTTGTTCAGCCTCTTGTTGTCGAACCCGTGCTTAGTCTCTTCGCCACGCTTAAGCGATACTAGGCGTAATCCTTTGCGCGAAGATCCGTCATCGCCACCGAATCCATCCTTTTCCATTCCTTGTTTTTCGAGCAGCTTGTCGGATTTGCCCAATAACACATCGCTAAGGAAAACGTTAAGATGGTACTGGTAATCGTCGCCAAAGCTTTGCATTCCCATCGCCGAAATATCAACAGCCGTGCTAACAATATCTGTTTTGGGAAAGTAAATGTTGTTGCCGTAAATGTATATACTGCTTTCGAGCGTGCGGAATACAATGTTGTCGAGTTCGCGAAGGTTGGTAAACTTGGCTAGCTCCATAGCTGGCTCAAAGTTGTATATTCCTCCATCCTCGAGTTTGAAATTCCCTCTAAGGTTGATCTTGTCGTATAAAATGGTGGTATCCTGCATCTGAATCCGACCATCAACCGAGCTGGTGAGCTTGCCACTGATGTTCTCGTGGGTGAAATCTTCCTGTCCAAAATTTTCGCCATCAACCAACATTTGGTGGATATCCATACCGAAAATCTCGTTTTTAAAGAATACGTTGGTTAGGCTATCGTCGCGCGTATCGTAAACGGCCGATGAAATCATACTGCCACCAAATGCGTCGAACTTAAACTTGTCGATAACGTATAGCTTTTCATCTACTCTAAAATGGGTGGAAAGGTTATTCATCAAGATATCACCATATTTCACGCTATTTACTGCCATGGTACCCCTTACAATATATGGTGGTATATACATCTCTTCTTCTTCCTGAGTGCTATCTCTTTTGGACTCTTTTGCATCACCAATGCTTTGCTGTGCTTCGGTAGGTGGGGGTATCGAGTCAAGCTGTGTGCTGTCGGTTTCTACCAGGTAGGCAAATGGAGCGTAGTCCAAATCGCCTAGCTTAATGTTGGTTTGGACAATAAGGGTTTGATCCTTCTGCTCAAGCAGAAAAGCCTTGTAGGCATTCCACACTTGGGTTGAATCCATCCAAAAGTCGATGCCGTGAGCGTGGCCAAACAGGTTGTCAATACGAATGGTATCATCTACCATTGAGAAATCGAGTGAAAGGTTTTGAACCTGAGACAAGGTGTCGTCGAACATCTCGAAATTGAAATTCCTAACCTGAACATCAATCTTGCTTTGCTCAAAAGCAATAGGCATCATCTGATCCTCAATGGAATCGAGATGCACTGACCCGAAGGAGGTTAGATTCATAATGATTTTACCCGATATGCTTTCAACCAGCGAGTCGGGGATAAAGGGGCGGAGCTCATCCAGATCGATATTAGCCCGAGTATCGGTTCTGAAGGTTACATTTTCGAGTCCTTTTACGTAGGTTTTTCCCTCGATGGTGTTGTTCCCCATTTGAATGAAATATGAATCTAGGTCGATTCCCATATTGTCCATATCGCGAACAAAACCTAACAAAGTGCCTGAAAGCGAAGAGTTTTGTAGAGCAACTCCATAGCCAGGAGCATCAAGGGAAAGGTTTTTAATGGTTATTTTCTTGTTAGGTCTGTAAGCGAAGTTTATGTTCAGGTTCTTCACCTCATCAACTGAATCGAGCGCAGTGGAAAGGTTTACCACCTTAACGTCGAGGCTAGTGCGCTCGAGGAAGTAATCGGCACTATTCATACCCAAATCATCAGGCAGTATTCCTCGGGTGGCGAGGTTAAAGGCCATAGTTCCGGTCAGATACTCCACTGTACTATCGGGAATAAAGCTGCTAAACTCATCAAAATTGATGTGACCACTCGTTTTTACATCGTATGCTGGCTTATCGAGGTTTGATGCGTTGAATGCCATATCGATGTAGCTGCTTTGGGTTGCCACCCTAAAATCTTTGAAATTGGCTGTAGCGGTAGTTAAATCGTTGGGGTCGATGGCCGCAACCGTTCCGTTAAAAGATATATGCTTAATTTCTGGGTAATCGGTAGTTTTTACAAAGCCTCTTTTAAGCGACATGTTGGCCTGAACTTGGGGGAGTAGGAGCGTGTCGTACACGTAGCCATTTATTTTGGCATCCATTTTCATCTGTCCTTCAATTTCAACTAAACCATACTCCTTGAGCATTTCGGGAGTTGCGTACTTGCTAATCTCCTTAAGGTTGAGTTCTGTGAGGGCAAATGCCATATCCACAAAGATAGAATCACCAAGGGTGGCTTTACCGTTTGCGCTTAGCTGTGCACCATCGGTGCCCAATGTGAGCGAATCAATTGTTAGGTTGCCATCAACATAATCGATCATAAAGCCCAGTGAAGCTTTCTCCATAAGGTTGATGTTAATCCCTTCGTAATCGACGTTTGAAAGGTTTACTATTCCTCTAACCTTACCGGCATAGTATGAGTTGAGCATACGGCCAGAAATGTCCATTTCGGGGATATGAATAGTAGCCGAGGCCTTCATTTGTTGGTCGGAGTATTTAACTCTTACATCGCGAATAGTTAGGTCGCTCAGCAGTACGTCCAGCGCGGTTTCTGTTGTATCGGTTTCTGTTACTGTGGTAGAGTCTGTAGCCATCAAAAAATCGATATTGGTTGCTCCTGTAGAGTCAACAAGGTAGTTGAGAGACAGGCCTTCAATCTCTATCTTTTTTATCTCGATTTTATTCCTTAGCAAAGGACGGGTTTTCAGCGAAACGTATAGCTTACCAAGGCTTACCAGCGTATCGCTTAGTTCGGCATTGTCTGCTTCAGATCCTGATTTGGCGTGAGCGCCTAGTTTAAAACCATCGAACTCAACAGTTGCGTATGGGAACTTGCGGAAGAGTAATAGCGACACGTTGTCGACTTTTACTGGTGCTTCAATCATTGTGCTCACTTCTTTAAGCGCTAACCGGGTAATGGTATTTTCGGAATTAAGCGCTATAACCACCACAACTAGAATCAACAATAATAAAGAAAGGAGGGATATTAGTAAAACTTTCCCAGTCTTTTTTAAGAGTTTAGATATACTCATTGGAATAAGGATATTAGCGTTATATTCAATCTGTTATAATTTTTAAACAATAAGCGAATGGTTATTGCCATAGGCTTTTGAACCAGCTCTGTTTGTATTTCTTTAGGGTTGCATCGAGCTTGTCGCCTCGTAGGTTAACCTCAACAATTACTCCATCACCATCTACAAGAAAACTAGCGGGAATCATTCGTACGCCATAATCTTTAGCTGGTTTGCTACGCCATCCGTTTAGGTCGCTCACGTTGTATGGCCACTCAAGGTTGTCGTCTGCAATGGCTTTAATCCACAACTCTTGTTTGCTGTCGAGCGATACGCTTAGAATGGTGAACCCATCGCCGTTTGTAAATTCGGTATCCTTGTACTGCCTATAAGCCTCCACCAGATTAGGGTTTTCTCTTCGGCAGGGTGCGCACCATGATGCCCAAAAATCAACTAGGACCATTTTTCCTCTCAAATCCGATAGCTTTACCTCATTGCCCTCGGGCGTTGAGAGTACAATATCCTTGGCAACTTCACCAATGGTAAAGTTTTGAGCATTGGTATTGCAGGCAAACACTAGTGCAAAAAACAGGATTGTAGTTCGTATGATAGTCATATTTAATGATTTACGATTTGGTGTTTGTTGTTTTGTTTCAGCTTGTTAGGATTGTTAAACTTAGAAAAAATATGGTATAATCCATAACACCTTATCAAAAACTTGGCCATTTTCAGTAATATAGTTGTTGGTTAATCTTGATTTTGAAAGTAATTTTTTGTGAAAACACCAAATAGTTGCAGCTCAACCAGGCCTGAGAATTATTCTATTGCCCATTAAATGTTTAGCAATGCAATTCTCAGGTATGGATTACGTTTCTTGTTTATATAAAATGTGATTTGCCCAAAAAACATTAATATTGTAGTCCTTTAATTTTAAAGTTATGCCAATGCCACGTAAAAGTATTTTCATCATATACATCACACAATTCCTTATAGTTTGGTTAGTTCACTTTGAGGTTTCGGCTCAGCTTTACGCTCCTGGTCGAGATTGGGCCTCGGTAACTCAGTATGTAAGTTCTGATAATCAGGATTCCGTTTTCGTTTTTTTTAGTGGCGAACAGTCTGCACTTAGGGCTCAGTTTTCCGATTCGTCGGCTGCTAGTTACACCTGGTATCAATACAATAGGGAGTTAAGCTACACTGACCGTTTTCAGCCAATTGTAGGGCTATCTGATTCAACCATGAGCCATCTTTCGCGTGGTGGCTATCGAGTAGAGGCTACCCGAATTGCTGATGATAGTACGGAGGTTTACACGGTTTGGTTGATGGTTGATGATGTAGTTGTTAACAGCCTGAACGTAGTGCGCAACACATGCGCCGCTTTGGAGTTGGCATTGAGCACTACGCCCAATTTTTTTGATGTGAACTCCCTGTTTGCCTATTATGATTTGTCCGTTGAACCGCATCAAGAACGAAATGTGATGGGAACCGGCGGCTACTTTGCAGATCATCAATTTGAGGCTACTAATACTGAAGTTGTGGTTAATAACAAGGCTTACTCGTTGCCCTTTATTTTTGTTGAATTCGAAAACGAGAATAATGGTAGGTACCATGGGCCTCTGTATGAGTCGGCGTATCGGTTTGTGCTGCAAAACCCATTTGGTAAGGGCAAAGTAACAGTTGAAACGGATCCGCTTCCTGCCGTTGCAACCAAGGCCGATTTCGAAATACGATTTTGGGACGATAAGACTCAAAGCTTTGGTGATGCCGAGAGTGGCGATATTCCATCGGGGGAGGCGC
>DDWD01000063.1 GCA_002345825.1 Bacteroidales bacterium UBA2295 | reverse complement strand
ATCAACCCAGGCCGATAAATCGATAATAGCGCTAACCACATACGACAGCCTAATCCGCACCATGCCGCAAAAACCCGAGCGAATTGATATGATTCGCAACTACCTTACCCTCTCGGCCGAAACCAAACGACCCAGCTTCAGAAACACAACACAGTCGGTGGAGTACTGGAAGCGCTTGGGTTATTCAAGCGATCCTGCGGTTATAAAGCAACCCATTTACCAGTCGCTAACATGGAACGATATTATGAACCATTACCGTAATAACCTGTCCGAAAAACCTGTGGCAATAGCCATTGTGGGCGATAAGCGAATGATCGATTTTGAGTCACTCAAAAAATTTGGACGAATTGTAGAGGTAAAGGAGAAAGACCTGTTCTCGAAATAAAACACTAAATGCATTTACGATGTTAGGAAAAGATCTTGCCAAAAAGCTAAACGCTGAGTTGGAGAATAAAACACCACAGGAAGTTCTTACTTCTTGCATAAATCATTTTGGCCAATCCATAGCACTATCCTCGAGCCTTGGGCTCGAGGATCAGGTTCTTACCGATATGGTTGTAAAAATAAACCCCAACACAACAATATTTACCCTTGATACTGGCCGCCTATTTCCCGAGACCTACGATTTAATTGACCGAACCTGTAGCAAGTACAAGATAAAGATTAAGGTTTACTTCCCCAACAAGGAGGATGTGGAGGAGATGGTGAATGAAAAGGGTATAAACCTGTTTTACCACAGCGTTGAAAATCGCAAGGAGTGCTGCCGCATTCGCAAGCTCGTTCCGCTAAAAAGGGCTTTCCATGGGCTCGATGCTTGGATTTGTGGTTTGCGTCGCGACCAGTCGGTTACACGAAAAGATATGCAAACCGTTGAGTGGGACGAAGGCAATGGCCTTATCAAAATAAACCCGCTGATAAACTGGAGCGAACAGGATGCTTGGGATTACGTTAACCAGCAAAGCGTTCCGGTAAATCCTTTACACAAAAAGGGTTTCCCCAGCATTGGCTGCCTGCCCTGCACCCGTGCCATCGAGCCTGGCGAGGATATCCGAGCCGGACGATGGTGGTGGGAAAATCCTGAGACCAAGGAGTGCGGGCTGCATAAGAAGGACTAAAGACCTCCTTTTTTAACCTTAGATTTTTTTATGGTAAAAACGAACGAGGTACCTTCGTTCACGCTGCTGCGCACGTTAATGGTTTGGGTATGCGCCTCGATAATATGTTTCACAATGGCAAGACCCAAACCTGTTCCCCCCTGATCGCGCGAACGGCTCTTATCTACCCTATAGAAACGCTCAAAAATTCTGGGGATATCGTCTTTGGCAATACCAATGCCGTTGTCGTTAACCTCAACCAGGTAGTTCTCATTCATATCCATTATGGATATTTTTGTTCGCCCCCCTTCTTTTCCGTAGTTTATGGAGTTTGTTACTAGGTTTGATATGGCTTGGTACATCCGTTTTTTATCAGCCTCAACCCAAACAGGATCATCGTAATCCTTATCAAAAACCAATTTTATTCCTCGCTTTTTGGCTCTTATTTCGTGGGCTTCGAATGCCTCTATTACTAACTTCTCAAGATTGAATCGTTCAATGTTCAGCTGTATAACCTTCGACTCAAGTTTTGAAATCGACTCGAGGTCTTCAACAATGGAAATGAGCCTGTTGATGCTTTTCTCGGTTCGCTCGAGATATTTCCGGTTTATTGTGGGGTCTTCCAGCGCGCCATCGAGTAGCGTAAGCACATAGCCCTGAATATTAAAAATTGGAGTTTTCAACTCGTGCGATACGTTACCCAAAAACTCTTTTCGGTAATCCTCAAGCTGTTTCAGCTTATTAATCTCTAAACTTTTCTTTTGCGCCCAAAGCTGAACTTCTCTATTCACCTCGCTTATCAAATCCTTGTTTTCCAACTCCTTCCTAAGCTGGTGGCTGGGAACGTTAAGATCCTGTATGGTTTTGTACACTGGGTTTATCTTTTCGAAAATAAACTTGTTGAGCAAATGCTTCGACACGAGGTACATAATAATAAAAACCACAACAGAAAACCCCAGAAAAAGCCAGAAAGAGAATTTATGATTAAGCCCAACGAAAACCACTGCAGGAACAACTGATGCTCCTGCAGCAATTAACGATAATATTATCGCCATCGATTTGGGCGAGGTAATCTTCATATATATTGCTTTTTAGTGCTTAATCAACTTGTCGAGCATACCTCCCTCGATGTACTGTTTTAGCAGCTTGGCAATGTATTTGCCCACCACATCGAATTCGAGGTTTACAACGGTTCCTTCCTTAAACTCGTGGAAATTGGTAACCTCATAGGTAAAAGGTATAATGGCCACTTGGAACGAATTGTCTTTGGAGTTAACCACCGTAAGGCTAACGCCATTTACGGAAACGGATCCTTTCTCAACGGTGATATTACCCTTGCTTTGGTCGTACTCAAAGGTGTAATACCAACTTCCATCGGCCTCTTCAACCTTTGTACACACGGCAGTTTGGTCAACATGTCCTTGCACCATGTGTCCATCGAGCAGGGTTTCAATCTTCATGCTACGCTCAACGTTCACCTTATCGCCAACACTTAGCAACCCAAGATTCGACTTGTCGAGCGTTTCCTTAATGGCTGTGACGGTATAGGTATCGCCCTCCTGCCTAACCACGGTTAGGCAAACACCGTTGTGCGAAACGCTTTGGTCGATTTTCAGCTCATTGGCAAACGAGCAAGTTAGCGTGATATGCAGATTTTCCTTTTCCTTGGTAAGGTTTACAACCTTTGCAGCTTCTTCAACAATTCCTGAGAACATAACGTAAAATTTACTGTTTAACAATTGTCCAAAATTACAAAATATGTTTTAACTGAATCGTGATAAATGAACATATAAGAACCGAATTTACCAGAACTTAACACTAATTACTGTGTAAATTGAATATGAGTTGTTCAATTTGTCTTAACTTTATCGCTCCAAATTTAAACCACCATAGATTATGATGCTACTAAACCAAATAGTTTGGAATGTTGATCCCGAAATTTTTTCGCTAGGGCCACTATCTGTTCGTTACTACGGTGTACTCTGGGCTATGTCGTTCCTGCTTGGATATATGCTTTTTGAGCGCATTGTAAAGAAGGAGTCACTGCCCGAAGGATATCTCGATTCGCTAACCATATACGTTGCCATAGGTACCATTGTGGGTGCAAGGCTTGGTCATTGCTTGTTTTATGAACCTGCATACTACCTTTCCAACCCGATAGAAATTTTTAAAATATGGCGAGGTGGACTAGCTAGTCATGGTGCAGCTATTGGTATAATAACCGCCCTTTACCTCTTTAGCAAAAAGACAAAACGCCCCCCCATATACATTATGGATAGAGTTGTTATAACGGTTGCCCTTGCTGGATTTCTGATCCGAATGGGAAACCTAATGAACTCCGAAATCTACGGTATTCAAACAGACCTGCCCTGGGGGTTTAAATTTGTTCGCGACTACCCAGTCGGAACTCCTGTTGAGCTTATTCCGGCAATGCACCCAACCCAAATATACGAAGCATTAGCTTACCTCGCTGGATTCATCATTCTTTACCAAATCTACAAAAAGTCCGATGCTAAGCCTCGCCCCGGATTACTGTTTGGTGTGTTTATGGTTATCACCTTTGGTGCTCGAATTCTTGTTGAGTTCATTAAGCAACCCCAGGTTGGTTTTGAGGTAGATATGACCCTAAATATGGGTCAATGGCTAAGCATACCGCTTGTAATAACTGGGCTGGTGTTTATATACAATGCCTACAAGAAAAAGGGGTGAAGTAGCCTAAAATGGCCCAGCTTTTACCGTATTGCCTACTGCTTCGGCAATGGTTCGGGGCTTAACACCTAACTCTTCAATCATTCGTTGCGATGAGTAATATGTTGTGCTATGCCCGCTATTGGCTGTATCGCGTGTAATGGCAGGCGATTTGCGAGTAAATTGGCTAACCAGCCAAGCTCCTCGCCAAGCTACGGAAGTCATCCATGGTTTCACCTCAATGGTGGGCGGTTTGTGCCCGTTAGCTTGTGCAATAAGTTCAAACACCTTCTGGTGCGAAACATTCTCGCCATTGATTATGAAACGCCTACCCCAAAGCTGCTTATCCATTGCCGATATCATTGAGTCCACAACATCCCGAACATCAACATAACCGGTTATGCCTTTAGTATAAAATGGAAAACCATTGGCTAGGGTGCCAAAAATTTGTCCACTGCCAGTATCCCACCGTCCTGGACCAATAATTACGGATGGGTTAACCATTGTAGCATTCAAACCAAGTTCAATGCCTCTCCAAACCTCCATTTCGGAGCGGAACTTACTTACGGCATAACCCGATTTCCCCTTGGATTTTCCCCAGATGGATTCTTCTGTCACCATTTTTCCATCAACTGGACCACCAAGCGATGCAACGGAGCTAACATGGCAAAATCGCTTAACGCCAGTTTCCAGCGAAGCGTCGACCATATTGGCGGTTCCTCCTACGTTCACTTCGAGCATGCGCTGTATATCGCGCTTGGCAAACGAAACCATTGCTGCGCAATGGTACACCTCCTCAACACCCTCAAGAGCATCAAGTAACGACAGGTAATCCTCCACATCGCCATCAACCCACTGGATTTTATCAAAAAGGGTTGAGTCGTTAGGTGAATAGTAATGAAAAAGCTTTTGAGTTTGCTTAACGTTGCTCGTGGATCGCTTAAGCGCTCGAACATCCCTACTTTGCCGGCATAACTCGTGTAGCAAGTGGGAGCCAATTAGTCCTGTTCCACCTGTAACCAGTATCATTTATCCTCCTCTCTGGGGAAGAAAGGGTTTACTATAAGTTCCTTTTCCCAAGTTAACTTTTTGCCAAAGCCCAGATTATTGTCGGTGTATTTAAGGAATGTTAAATCGACCACCCAAAGGGTTGTTTTCATCAGCATGGCCACCGGGAATCGTTTTAAGTATGCTGTTTTGGCTTTACTAAGCGATTCGCCTTGCGGCTCGATAATTATCCCTTGGAACTGAACGCCCTGAATCTTACCAACAATACTAGTTTCCAACACAATACTTCCTGCTACATAAATGTTATGGCTGGCCTGCATAATATGCTTGGTATCGTAGTCGGATGTGAACACCAGGCTATTCTCCTCCTCCATATAAACATAAAAACAGTTGGCACAGTATGGCTCCTCATCGTGACTTGTGGCCAGGGTAAGCACATGATGCTCGTTTATAAAATCAACAATATTCTTATCGGGTAAGTTCATAGGAAAATCTTCTGGGGATGTTAATCAACACAAAGGTAATTATTTCTATTTATTTTGAAAATATTCATACATTTGCTTACAACCATAAACCAAGCCTATTTATACATATGTTAATCACCACTCTGCATCCAAAAAAATGGATAGCCAATGGGCTTGTTTTTTTGATGATTTTTATGGGATCTGGAGCAGTTTGCCAATCTCAGCATCACAAAACTTACTCATCAATTAAGTTCGATCAATTCACCAAGTTTACTAACTACGGAAAAACCCAAGGCGTTTCCTCATACAAATTTTCCGATATAGCACAAGATAATATTGGATATATATGGATTGCCACTCGCGAAGGCCTTATGCGATTTAATGGTGAATCATTTATAACTTTCAAAGCCGACGGCAAAAGTAATTCACTACCCAACGATTATGTTTACACTTTAGCTGTTGATAAAACGGGTACTTTATGGATTGGAACCGCAGGGGGATTATGCAAGTATAGGCCTAATACTAATGATTTTGAAAAAGTAACACAGTTTTTTGGTACTCCTTTCAAAAACTCCGATAGCTGGGTGGTAAGTATTCTTTTCGACAGCAAAAACAATTTATGGCTCGATGGCTATGGAGGTATACTTACGCATATAAATTTTAAAGATAAGGCTGTAAAAGTTTATCAACGAGAGTTTATTGAGAATGCAATATATCCATTCCACTCAATTGCCGAGGTAGATAAGTATATATACGTGGGAGGTGCAAATAGCTTATTATATAGACTAGATACAGAAAGTGGCGAGTTCGGGAAAATTCCTTCCTCCGAAATTGATGGGCATTTGCTTCACAGCCAATCGGCAAGCGACCTTATTGAGGGCTCTGAAGGGAAATTCCTTTGGGTAGCCAACTTTTCCGACTGGGCTTATAAAATTTGTAAGCACACGCACCAAAAATACATTTTGCCATTTCGGTCTGCCTACACCTTTTTGCCAATTGAAAACAATATGCTTTGGGTTGGAGGTTACACACAGGGTGCTATGCTTTACAATATGGAAACCAACGGGGTTAACGTGTTTTTAAACAACGAGAACAACCCTTATTCAATTGCAGGGAATCAGATTCTTAAAATTTTTCGCGATAAGCAAGAAAATATCTGGTTTGCTACCTCATCGGGCATTTCGGTACTATCGCCCCATAGCAACAGGTTTACCCACGTAAGAAAAATACCTGAAAGCAATGGACTTGCTAGCAATAAGGTAAGGGCCTTGCTTGCCGATTCCTCAAGCACGCTATGGATTGGAACAGAGAATAAAGGCCTTGCAAAGTACAACCTACAAACTAATACGTTTAAAACCTACAGATACCACACTAACCCCGACAGCATAGGGTCAAATAATATTACATCCATTGCTCGTTATAACAATGAGAGTCTGCTCCTATCGCTTTGGAATGGACGTGGGGGTGCCGCCAACCAATTCTTTACAGAGGAAAACCGGTTTAAACGCTTTAGCACTTTCGATGAGTACTTATGGTATAAGCAAATTCTTAAGCACTCCAATGGTACCGTTTGGGTTGGTAGCTGGGGCTGGGGAGTAATGCCCCTTAACATGAAAGAGGGCGATTTTAAAGGACGAGCATTTCATCAGGTGGACTTAGGCCCACCATTTGGATACGATCCAACCTACCCCATTGAGGCAAACGCCCAAGGTTGGGTTAATTTTTACCCAGAGCGATTTTTTAATGTTTTAACGGGCGATTCGCTAACGCTAATCAATACTGAAATAAGCTCCAACATTAACGTGGGCATACCAAGAAATAAATATGTAATTATCGATGCCAATCGATACACTGGTTTAACAAAGACCTTGCTTAAGCAAAACTACTATTTAGGGCTATTATCAGATGGAAGGTTAGTGACAGTAAACCTTACAACTCGTGAAATAAAATATCCGAACAACACTATTGCAGAAGAGGTTACCAATATTATTGGCGACTCCCTTGTTTACTTAACCACCGCAACAGGAAAGCTATACCAGTGGAATTTTTTAGGAGGTAACACATCGCTGATAATTGACAACCCCATCATAAAAGGTGCAACCTGCTTGGTTCAACCCTCGGCAACCACAATTGTTATTGGTACCGACAAGGCCATTGTTAACATAAAAAAAAATAATGAAAATGGAGAATGGAGTACAGACAGCATTTTAGTTGAGACCAGCACTAAGCGAGCATTGCTCACTAAAGGAAAAAGCTATTTTGTAACAACCAATGGTTTGGTTGAGTTTGATAATGAAAACCAGCAAACTAAAACTCATTTTGAGACCTCCAATGTTTTTTCGGCAACACCCGATAGTTTGAATAACCTATGGGTTGGAACAAATAGCGGGCTCTTCGTTTTAAACCTTAAAACAAATGGTGTAACAGAACTAAAACCCGAACCACATTTGGAGCACGGGTTGCCCTCCAACACGGTTTATGCTTTAGCAACCGATGCAAAGGGTGATGTATGGTTATCAACAAGCACTTACATTTCAAAATATTGTTACCAAACCCAAAAATTTTATACCCTATTTGAAAATACCCCAACAGCCCTTCTCTCTGGTTTAATTTGGAAAATCTTTGAAGATAGCCAGGGCTACCTATGGGTTTGTAGCACCAAACCTGTTGGGATTGATAGAATTGATATTAGAACAGGAACAGTAAAGCACTACCCCCACAAACCCTACGATAAAAAGTCGTTCCCTCCCACCGATGCCACTATGATAACCGAAACAGCAAAGGGCGATATTCTGGTTGCCACCAGCATGGGGCTAGCGATAATGCAAGGCCGCGACAATAGCTTTAGGCTGATTAGTAAGGAAGATGGACTAATATCAAATAGAATAGAATCGGTTAAAGAAGATAGCAACGGAGTGATTTGGTTGGGGACAGACAGAGGCCTGTCGAGCTATAATCCAAATACAAAAGAAATTAATAACTACAGCCCCTCCGAGGGTGTTCCCGACGAAGCCATTTACAGTATAGTTTGCTTAGATGCAAACAGATTAGCGGCTGGCGGCTACGGTGGTGTTGTAGTTTTTGACCCCAGCAAGGTAACTCGCGATAGTGCTCCCATTCCATTACACATTACACAGCTTGCTGTTGATGGCAATACGGTTGAACATCATCCACAATCAAAAACAAGTATAGAGCTAAAATCCACTCATAAAACCCTCGATATTGAGTATGCTGCCCTTGATTATCTAGCACCCGAAAATATTCGATATGCCTACATCCTTGATGGTTTTGACGATTCCCTGAATTATGCAAATTACAAAACCAAACATGTACGTTACTCCAATTTACCACACGGAGAATATACTTTTAGAGTGTTTTGCACAAATGCCGATGGCATTTGGAGTAGTAATCCAACAGAATTGATTATTAAGGTGCTGCCCCCCTTTTACTTCAGCTGGTGGTTTATGCTGTTGGCTCTAGTTGCAATTATTGGATTGGTTTACGCTATTATCTCATATAGAGAGAGGTGGCTAAAACTGGAGAATATTAGACTTGAGAATATTGTAACGGAGCGAACAAACCAAATATCTAGTCAGAATGAGGAGTTAAGAAGCCAACGCGACCTCATTGAAGAGCAGTCAAATCAGATAAAGCGGGTAAATCTCCATTTAACAGACAGCATTGAGTATGCCCAATCACTACAATCGGCACTTATGCCACCCTACGATGAAATGGAGAGCATTTTAGGATCACATCTATTGCTCTTTATGCCCAAGGATATTGTGAGTGGCGATTTTTACTGGGTAAAAGGAACTTTCGAGCATTTTGCCCTAGTTGTTGCCGACTGCACAGGGCATGGTGTACACGGAGGCTTTATGAGTATGATGGGGCTTACCTTTGTGGCCGAAGCCCACAAAAACCCAATAAACATAACACCACAGGACAGATTAAAAGATATTCATCTGCATTTTACCAACACATTAAAACTTGAGAAAAAAGGAACAAGCTTTACCTCGGGAATGGATATCGCCATTTGCGAGGTAAACCGCTCAAAAGGAACGGTTTGCTTTGCCGGCACAGGTTTACCTGTTTATGTGCTTACCAAAGAGGGCGATACTGTTATACTCAAAAAATACAAATCTGGAACAAAACCCGTTGGTTCGCCATGGTTTAGCCCCAATGTACCTATTCATGAAGTAAAGGTAAAGCCAGGCGATAAAGTTTTAATTGCTACCGATGGTGCTTTCGACCAACTTTCAGTGGTTAATCGGAAAAGGTTTAGCCGAAAAAGGTTCGAGGAACTCCTTAAAAGCACATCTCATCTAACCTTAACAGAGCAAAAGGAGCTTATTCTTGCTGAACTGGCCAGATGGCAGGGCAGCGGAATTCAAACGGATGATATCACTTTTGTTGGGTTTGTAGTATAGGGTGAGAGATTGGTTAACGGTTGTCCTTGCCTTTATAGCTAACTGGCAGAAACTGGCTGGCACTGCCTTATCAATAAGCAGCGCTTTTTATAGATTACTCGCGGGGTAAATGCTTGCTAAACGAATACACTTCCGGTAAGCATTAAACACCTAAGCCTCTATACGATAAACCACTCCCTGAGGTGTTTTACACGCTTCGAAACTTCCGCCTACTGCTTTAATCCTCGATTCTATACTTTCTAGGCCAAGCCCGTTGTGCCGGTGCGTTTCAAAATTCGTGCTATCGTCCTCGATGTTAATGCCAAGCCTCTCGCCATCTGTGTTTAAACTAATCGCCATAAGCGTAGCATTGGAGTGCTTTACGGTATTACAAATTAATTCCTGAACCGAACGATAAATATTTTGTTGTAGCTGCCTGGGGTATTTTTGCCAGTTAACGCTAGGC
Source organism: Bacteroidales bacterium UBA2295 (assembly GCA_002345825.1). Taxonomy (GTDB): domain Bacteria; phylum Bacteroidota; class Bacteroidia; order Bacteroidales; family Tenuifilaceae; genus Perlabentimonas. The sequence continues at coordinate 10,275 of DDWD01000063.1, read as the reverse complement.
ACTGAGGTAAAACTAAATTTAATCCCAACATTGGAGCAATGCCTTTCGAGCACAAGCTCAATGGCATCGGCCAGATTTCTATCAAAAAGCTCGTTGGCGGCAAGGTTGTGCGACATATGCCTTAAATCGGAGTGTATGCTTCTGAGCCATTCCGTTGCTTTAGCCAAATCTTTATTCGTTTTTACATATGGCTCAATTAGCATTCGCACACCCAACAAAGCAGAGCAAGCCCCATCATGCAGTTCTTTAGCAATTCGTTGGCGCTCATCGTCCTGCCCCCTAAAATAGTTTTCTGTTTTTCCGTAAATATCACCAGAGGCTACCTTTTCTATTTCGAGATTACCATAAGTTCTCTTTTTTTTGCGATGGTAATAGTAAAAAGTAAAAACCCATAATATTAGTAAGCACATAGAAAGTAGCATTAGTAAAAGCCGATGTGTTTCCAATGCGCTTATCCTTTGCCCAACGGGAATTACTGCTATAATGAGATTCATAGTTTTTTAATTATCCCTGATTTATACCAAAATATGGTTATTTCATAAATACTCGAAAAGCCTTTTTAAAGTCTATATTCATTGTTTCAACCATCGGCTTTACACTCATAGTGTTTTGTACCAAATAGCACTATCCATTATTTTGATTACGTGCCTCAATCCGCAATACTAATGTTCACCACATCATCGCATCACCACATCATCGCATCATCGCATTGTAGTATCATCTCACAACCCTATCCATCACCCACAATCCCCATTTCAAAGGCTTTGGCCAATAGCCCAGTACTATTTTTTACACCTAACTTATTAAAAAGCGCTTTCCGGTACGATTCTACGGTATTAACCGAAACACACATACAATCTGCAATTTGAACTGTGGTTTTGCCTTTGGCAATTAGCTTAACCACTTCAACCTCTCGTCGGGTAAGCGATGCATTATTCCCATTTAGAGTTATTCCAACCATAACCTCCTTAACACTTGCGCTAAAATATGTTTCTCCATTAAGCAATGCCTCTATAGCGGCCGTAATTTCTGCTATGGAATCATCTTTAAAGATAAACCCATATGGTTTTTGGTTCAAGGCATCTCTAACCCTCCATTGCTGATGAAAAGTAGTAATAAAAAGTATCCTAAGCTTGGCATTTTGAGCCATTAGCATTTTGGCCAACTCACAACCACTTATTCCAGGCAAACCCAAGTCGGTAATTAAAATATTAGGTGGGGTTTTCTGCGATGCAGTAAGGCAACTCTCTGCATCTGCAAAGCAATGAATGCTCATCTCTACATCCATTTCGGAAATAGTTTTCCGCAATCCCTCAATTATCATTGGGTGATCGTCAACAAGAAAAACTACTTGCATAATAGTATTACAAATTGGGGTTAAGCAAAAAACATTTACGCAATGCAAACGATTGTGCAAAGCTAATGCAAGATAATATTTTTTAAAAAAACACCCGGAAAACCGTGAGAAATTTTTGAGGGTTTTATGGGATTGTTTGAAAACACTGATAATGTTAGGTTTGCACTAGTGCTAATAGTATAGATAAATCATTAAACATTTTTGATTATTAGGTAAAATAATTTAATACAAACTCCAACAGCCATGACCTTCATAAAAAAACTAACACTTATAGTAACCCTTCCTTTTCTATTAATTTCAGCAGGGTATGCTCAACTCTCAAGTGAGGCAAAAATAGCTCAAGTTAATATTAAGTATGAGAACGATAAAGTGCAAGTACCCTATACAATTATCAACAGCAAGGCATCTGATAAGTATATGGTATGGGTTGAGTTTTTTAACGAAAAAAACCAAATGCTAAACGCAAGAACTGTTCAGGGCGATGTAAATATAATCCAAGGGGATGGTAAAAAGAGCATTGTTTGGGATGCCAAGGCAGATGGTTTGGTGCTTAACGAAAAGATTACCGCAAGGGTTAATGCCAAGCTAATCCCCAATCCTAATATTGGCAAGGCGTTTGCCTACTCAACAATTTTTCCTGGAGTAGGTCACTATCAATTTAAAAAAGGAAAACCATACTGGCTAAAGGGTGCGTTAGCATATGGCTTAATTGGTGGTGCCGTAGGAGTTTACGGGATGTCTGCCAGTGAGTATAATCAATACCTTAACTCTAACCTTCCCTCTGCACAAGATCCTCATTTTAAAAGTTCTCAACAATATATGCAGGTTTCGCTTATTATGGCGGGTGTAGGGCTTGGGGTTTGGCTTCTTGACTATACGGGCATTCTATCAAAATCGGCAAAGCATAAAAACCTAAAACCACAAACAATCCTTCAAGACCCAGGGTACAGACAATACGCTTCAACATCGCCTCCTGAATTGATAAACACAAGAAGTTTACCCCCAAATTTATTTGCTGAGTTAAGATTTTCCGACGAGAATGGAAACGGCATTCTTGAGGACAGAGAAAACGCTGAGCTAAGGATATCTTTGTCAAACCAAGGGTCGGGAGATGCAATGTTATTGGAAGTAAGCGTAACATCTGATATTAAGGATAAAAGTTTAAAAATTGAAAATTCAAATCAAAGCATTAAGCTAATTCGCCCGGGGGAGAGCAAGGAGTTGGTAGTTCCATTGTCAACCGATATCGATTTAAAAACAGCCAGCCATAGGCTGGCCATCAACGTAAAAGAGCATTACGGGTACGATATGGAGCCCGCATATCTAGTTTTAAACACTTATGCATACCAACCACCCAAGTTTGCCATTTCTGGCCATGAGATTATTGATGCTGGGTTTGGAACAATGGCTATAAAATCGGACGGGCAACTACAAGCGGGAGAACAAGTAAAAGCAAAATTGGTAGTACAAAATATTGGACAAGGCGAGGCAAAAAATACCGCATATACTATTACAACAACCGACCCCAATATTTTTATTGATGATGTTAGCGGAAAACTTGGCAATGTAATGCCTGGTGAGGTTAAAGAGGTTTACTTTACCCTAAGCCCTAACCGTAGGGTGAATACAAAAGATAATCTGCCAGTTTATATTAGCATTACTGAAGAAATTGGAAGGGGTAGTTTAGCCAAGGCTAATCTCCCTATTGCACTAGATCAAACTCCTCCAAAGGCAAATATTGTTGAGGTTAAGTCCGATGTTGAATCGCTCAAGCGCAACGTGGCAAGGTTTGAATACACTTCTAACAAATTTAAGGCAAATATTGCCAATGTAGTTAATATCGCCAATGTAGCTCCATCGCAAACTAAACGACCCAATTCTGTAGGAGTAGTAATTGGTGTGGCAAATTACCGAGATTTACCTCCTGCGCCATATGCCGATAACGATGCAAAAATTATGAAAAACTATTTTGAAAAAGTTCTTGGCGTTGAACAGGTAATTGAATTTACAAACGATAAAGTTGCTGGTTTCTTTTTCGACGACATATTTAATCCCGATGTGGGAGAGCTTCGCAAAGCAATTGTTAAGGACGAAACAGAAGTTTTTGTCTTTTACTCAGGTCACGGAGTTCCCGATAAGGATGGCCGAAATGTTTTCTTATTCCCACATGATGGCCGTATAGCTAGGCTAGAAACACAAGGCTATAACATTGAAACCCTTTATGAGAACCTTAGGAAATTAGGAGCAAAGCATGTAACAGTTATACTTGATGCGTGTTTTAGCGGAGCTTCACGTAGCTCGGTAAAGGTTGCAACTGAAAATCTTATTGGCCAAAAAGGTGTACGTGTTAGGCCTCGCAATACATGGTTAGGCGATCCAAAATTTACTGTAATTTCTTCTTCAACCGGCGAGGAAACCTCCCTAGGATTTGACGATTCCGAGACCGGTCTGTTTACCTATTATATGGCCACTGGACTTCAAGGTGCTGCCGATGAGAATGGCGATAAAGTGATTACCCTAGGAGAACTCAGAAACTATGTTACTAAAAATGTTGTGGAAACATCGGGGAAAATTCTTGGTAAGCAAACCCCACTATTCCATGGGAACGATGATTTAATTATGGCAACATACTAAAGGGTTAAAACCATAAAAATATATAAAGATGAAAAGAAAAGTTTATATACTCTTACTAGTACTATCGGTTAGCCTTTTCTCAACCTGCGAAAAGTTTGAGGTTAACCCTGCAACCAAGGTTGAAACTAGTGAAGTAAGCCCTTCGGCAATATCAGTTTTAGTAACTGGAAATATAATTGAGTTAAGTGGCGAGCAAAACGACGACTATGGCTTTTGCTACTCAACAACTAACAACCCAACCATTAACGACAGTTACGTTTCGGTAGGGTCGCCAAAGCTTGGCAATTTTTCAGCAACAATTGAAAGTTTAGATCCTAATACACAATTATTTATTAGGGCTTATTGTAAAGATAAGGGAGGATATACATACGGTAATGTTATTTCAATATCTACAAAAAATGGGGATGCAAGCTTTAGTGTCCCTGCAATTACTGGCAGAGGAGCATCTTGGGCCGTTTCAGCATCGCAAATTATTTCCGATGGGGGTGCGCCCATTAATGCAAGAGGAGTATGCTGGGGCACTTCTTCGAACCCAACCGTTGATGGCAGCAAAACAACAGATGGAAGTGGTGAGGGCGATTTTATAAGTTCGCTAACAGGCCTTCTACCAAACACAACCTACTACGTGCGCCCATACGCCACAAATATTGCTGGAACCTCATACGGAGAGGGAACATCTTTTAAAACACTGGAGGCAAACACCATGATTGACGGCGAAGGAAACCTATACCGAACCATTACAGTAGGCGGAAAAGAATGGATGGCCGAAAACCTAAAGGTAACAAAGTATAACGATGGTACAGCTATAGCAAAACCTGAAGATAATGAGCAATGGGCGGCAAATTCTTCCGGTGCATATACAATTTACCCCCATTCTTACATATCAGATATTGATTCTGATGAGCAAATGGTTGCTGCCTATGGGATACACTATAATTGGTACGCAGTTGACAATCCTAAAGGACTTTGCCCTGTGGGCTGGCGCATTCCAACCGATACTGATTGGACAGACCTGACCAATCAAATAACCGGTAGTACAGACTTAATTGGTAATAAGCTAAAGTCGCGCCGACAAATTAATTCTCCCCTAGGCGGAAATTATGCTACTACTGAACACCCTAGATGGGAAGAGAACAGTACCTATTGGGGAACAGATGACTACGGGTTCTCTGCACTACCTAGTAGCTACCGTTTCAGCAGCGGAACGTGGTTAAATATCGGATTCACAGGTAGATGGTGGACCTCCACTTCGCTAGGCGATAGCAACGCATGGTTTAGAGAAATTACCTATGATTACGGACAGATAACTCGTACAGTAGACGCAAAAAACTATGGCTTATCTGTTCGCTGTATTAGGGATTAGTCTTCAAATAAACAATAAAAATAAACACATAAATATCCTCCTAGCTATGAAGAAAGCAACAGCATTTGTAGTATTTGGGCTATTAGCAATAACAGCATTTGCTCAAAATAATGACGCTAAAATTGGGGAAGATGAATCAAGCATCCTTTATATAGATGTTCCTATTAGCCAACCAAATGTAAACGATTGTTATGCTAATTCAACTGACGAAATAGTAGTTGAAGAAGAATGGTTCAAACTATATCCTAATCCAAACCAAGGAATTTTTAATCTGGAGATTAGCAAACTTAAGTCTGGAGAGAAAATGAATATTAAAATATTCAATCTATCCGGAGCCATAATTTACAATAGCTCTGAAATTGCCCAGAATGAAACCCACATAATAACCCTTAACTTGAGCACATTGGCAAAAGGAATATACTTTGCTCACATACAAGTGGGTGAGAAGAAAAGTGTTAAAAGGTTAACCATTATATAAAAAAGCCAATTAAGCCATGAATAAACCATATAACTTTCTAGCTACTGCTCTTTTTTTACTCTTTGCAGTAATCCAAAACATTTCTTATGCACAGAATACGCCCGATATCGTAAAGCATGTAACCATCAACGATCCTGTTGTACTTCGGCTGGGTGAATATGTGGGTGAAAATATTCAGTGGCAAAAATATGACGATATTTTATTAGAATGGACAAATATATCGGGACAAAACGATGAAGAGTTTTCCTTTACTGCTTCGGAAACTATGTACTACCGGGCACAAGTAATTGCAGGCAATTGTTCATTCTACTCAAGCATTGTGCTAGTTGAAGTTTCCCAACTTGGTGTTGTAGAAACTGAGCCAATTACAGAAATTACAGGCATTTCTGCTATATCGGGTGGAAATATAATAACCGATAATGGCCTCACAATTACCGAACGGGGGGTTGTATGGAGCACTTCAGGTAATCCAACCGTTGATGAGCATACTGGGAAAACCCTTGATGGAGGGGGTGTTGGTCCTTACGTAAGCAATATTACCGGCCTTACCCCTAATACCAATTACTACCTTAGAGCCTATGCTACCAACGCCGATGGAACGTCCTATGGCGAAGAGGAAACCTTTGTTACGCTTACAATCCCTGCCGTTGTTTCTACTACCAACGTTACAAAAATTACCGATAAATCTGCTTTATCAGGAGGTAACATAACAAGCAATGGAGGAGATGAAATTTCTGCCCGTGGTATGGTATGGAGCACCACCCAAAACCCAACCATTGAGAATTACGAAGGCATTACATCAGATGGTACAGGGGTAGGTTCATGGGTTAGCGAAATAGCAAATCTTAACCCAAGCACAACCTACTACATCAGGGCATACGCTACCAATAGCGTTGGTACTAGCTATGGACAAGAACAAAGTTTTACTACTTTTAGCCAGGAAATTTACCAAGGGCTAGTAGCTTACTACCCATTTAGTGGCAATGCCAACGACGAGAGTGGAAACGAAAATCACGGTACCGTTTCAGGTGCAACCCTAACAACCAATAGATTTGGCCACGAGAATAATGCCTACTCATTTAATGCCGAAAATCAGCGAATAGATATTGGGAACGTGGTAAGCTTTGGACGAAATGATAGCTACTCAATTTCCCTTTGGGTAAAACCAACTTCTTTACAAAGCTCAGCAACCATTCTCAGCAACCTTGATGAGAACAACGATAAAAGAGGAATTTGGGCAGGTATTTCCTCGAACGGTGAAATACTATTACAACTTGTAAACTCAACGCAAGCATATAAGTATATTAAAACTCCAGCTGGAGCGATAACAGCCAATGAATGGTCAATGGTTACCCTAATTCAAAAAACCGATGTCAACAACATCGAGATATGGGTAAACAACCAAATGGTTGAAATCATTGAGGAATCAAACTCTCTTGGGACTAATGACTACTCATCATCCTCTGAAACCCTTCTTGGGCATAGTACTGTTAGTACAACACGTTTAATTGGTACAATGGACGATGTTTACATCTTTAACACAGCCCTAGCCCAAACTGAGATAAATCAGCTTTACGGTAACTTCCACCAACCCCCAACTATGGGAGCAACCTCAATTGCCGAGGTTGAGCAGAATAGCGCAAAGCTAACCTCAACCGTTATTAGCGATGGCGGTAAACCTATTACCCAACAGGGATTTGTGCTGGGCACCACACCAAACCCAACCCTAGAGAATGGCATTACTGTTAACGATATTGACCACGCCGCCTACGACCAAATTGTTTACTATCCCTTTAATGGCAATGCAAATGATGAGAGTGGGAATGGGAACAACGGAACGGTGCATGAGGCTATATTATTAGATGTTGATAGATTTGGGCAAGAAAATTCCACATATTCTTTTAATGGTTCAACAGCTTATATTGTTTCTACTACAAATGTTTCAGAAGCCAACTTTACTCTATCAGTTTGGTTTAAAACAACTACACCAAATGGAGGTATTTTCTCTGTTGGAAATGGCAACATGGGCACAACAGGTAACGACAGGCACGTATACTTAAGTTCAGGCAATTTAAAATCTAGATTATGGTCGGATGAGGTGCTCGCAACTTCGGGTACTAATTATGCAGATGGGAATTGGCATCAGATTGTTTATAGTTTTGGTCCAAGTAAGGGACAGTCTATATATGTTGATGGTATGTTAAAGGCACAAGGGGTTAAAACTAGTTCAGATTTTGTTGCACAGGATAGATTTCACATTGGTTATTCGAATGATGCTTCGCCTGAATATTTCAACGGGATATTAGATGATGTGAGAATATACAATAAAGCTCTACCCGAAGAAGTAATATCGCAACTCTACACCTCAACAAGTAACGAATCAAACTCTTTCACCTACACAGCAGACGACCTTATCCAGGGTCAAAAGTACTACGTGCGCTCATTTGCCACCAACGCTATGGGTACCAGCTATGGCGAGGAGACCAGCTTCACCACCCAGCCCGGACTACCCATTGTTACCAGTGCGCAGGTAATCGACATAAATCCTGTCTCAGCCAAGGGAGGTGGTGAGGTTACCCATAGCGGAGGTACCGATGTTACCGCACGCGGTATGGTATGGGCTACAACCCAGAATCCAACGCTGGATAGTAACCTGGGCTATACAGAGGATGGTACCGGATTGGGTTCATTCACAACTACTATAACAGGACTAGGAAGCACAACCACATATTTTGCTAGAGCCTACGCTACTAACGTTCAGGGAACAGCATACGGTGAGCTCATAGAATTTACCACCCCCGATAAAGTGCCATTGGCAACAACTGCTGAGGTAACAGAAATAACCCACAACTCAGCTACCCTCTCTGGCGAAGCCACAGAGGACTGGGAAGCAGACATTACCATCAGAGGGTTTGTATGGGGTACTACCGAGAACCCAACGGTGGATGAAAATGCTGGCATTTCGGAAAATGGAAGCGGACTAGGCGAGTTTACTCAAAACTTAACCGAACTAACTTATGCCACAACCTATTACGTTAGATCCTACGCCACAAATGCTACGGGAACGGGCTATGGAAATATTGTTAGCTTAACAACCAACGCAATAGCACCAACCATAACAACATCAGAGGTAACAAGCGTAACAGGTTCGTCAGCTATAACTGGGGGCGAAATATCCGAAGATGGAGGAGCAGATGTAACCGCCCGGGGTGTTGTGTGGAGCACAGCCAACAACCCTACCCTAGCAAACTACCAAGGCTTAACCGAGGATGGAGAGGGAACTGGAGCCTGGGTAAGTGAGTTACATGACCTTACACCCAGCACAACATACTATGTACGTGCTTACGCCACCAATAGTGTTGCCACCTCCTATGGAGAGGAGTACTCTTTTACAACTAGCAATGGGTTACCAGCGCTAACAACGAGAGCAATATCGAACCTTTCAGCAACATCAGCCAGCACCGGAGGAGATATTACCTCCGATGAAGGTTTTCCCGTTACTCAAAGGGGTGTAGTTTGGAGCTCTACGGCAAATCCATCTCTTGAAACCAATGATGGATGTACCGAAGATGGTGAGGGACTCGGCACTTGGGTTAGCGTTTTAACTGAACTCACACCCAGCACCTCCGCTGGATTCAAGGGCCTAGCGCAACAACCCTTAGTTTAACGTCAATGTTTCAAAGGTACTTTTTTCTTTTTTAAAAACCCGATCCTCTTGGGGGGCTTTCAAAAAAGAAAAAAGTATTTAGGGGGACTCGAAGGCAAGGGCCTCTGCTGGCGTTTTGAAGCCCAAAACCTTTCTAGGCCTATTGTTTAGCTTGTCCTGTACTGCCACGAGCTGCTGTTCTGTAACCATGTTGAAGTTGGTTCCCTTGGGAAAATACCTTCTTATCAGCCCGTTGGTATTCTCATTGGTTCCCCGTTCCCAGGATGCGTATGGCCTAGCGAAGTAGATGTCCATCCCCGTGCTGCTAGCCAACCGCTTGTGCTGGGCCATCTCCACGCCGTTATCGTAGGTTAGGGTTTTTCTCAGGGAGGGCTCCACGCTCAGCAGGCTCTTGGCGAAACGCCTCCGCACGGTGGCCGACTTCTTGTCCCTGAGCTTGACGATCAGGGTGTAGCGGGTCTTGCGCTCCACCAGCGTACCGATGGCGCTGCCGTGCCGTGCCCCCACGATCAGGTCGCCCTCCCAGTGCCCAACCTCCGTGCGGAGCTCGACGATCTTGGGCCGGCACTCGATGCCCACCCGGTCCTTGATGGGCCCCTTGCTCTTCTTGGATGCCCGGGTTGGCCTCCGGCGTGACCTGTGCTGCGGCAGCAGGGCGATGAGCCTTCGGTTCAATCGGGCCTGCGGATGGCTGTAGATGTGGGCGTAGATCGCCTCGTGGGAGATGCGCATCACGGGGTCCTCGGGGTGCTGTAATTAGCAACTTTACAGGGCCA
>DDWD01000096.1 GCA_002345825.1 Bacteroidales bacterium UBA2295 | reverse complement strand
AAAGCCGTATCCTGTGTGAAGTTGAAGTACTCGCGAATTAGGTAGATTAGCTGCCCGTGGCTATCGTGTTCCGGAACGGGATCGGGACCCCTAAAATCGACTACGCATGGCACCTTGCCATTCTCGTACTGATGGGCAGCATACCAGTTAATAAAATCTTTCACCTCTTCCACAATGCCCGATTTCAGTAATGCCGATGAGGTTAATGACCCGTCGCGAATCCAGCTGCGCTCGTATGAGCGTGAACCTGGCTGTATTCCAGCCTTGTCGCGGTTCACCAGAATGTAAAATAGGTTCGATTTGTAGGTGTTTACAATCCTGTTGGCCGATTCGGGGAGGTTGAATTTGATATGATCAATCTTGTCTCTCCAGAACTCAGTTGTTTCGATAAATTCGTTGGCTATTTGCTCGTTGGTAACTTCATTTCCAATGGTACTGTTTTCGTAAAACGGAACCACAACAAAGAAACTGGTCCTCTCGCTTGGATTAAGGCTAATGGTGTATTTTAACACTCCGCTTGCCATTCCGCTTTTATCAACGGCAATTTTTTTGTTCGATAGAATTCCTTTTCGAATGTGGTCAACAGGGTTACCTTCGTCAAAAGCACTTGCAGAAAAGGAGTCGTAAGGCTTAAAAGATACTATCTTTTTGCTGTCAACAGCAATTTTTCGTCCCGATTCCGTTTCGCCAATTGAAACAATTTTACCTGCACCTCCGGCAAGGTTTAGGAACTGATAGTAAGGATTTACCTGAAAGGGCCGAACAAGCAGGAAAAAATCAAAGTCTTTCTTCTGATTCGAATTATTCTTAAAGTAGTAGCCAATGTTGAGTTGAGAGTTGACATTTGCCACACCGCTGGCCGAAACGCCTGTTGCAAAGTTTAATCCTTCTAAACTCCACGAAACGGATGGCGTAAAATTTAGCTCGCCATTATCCTCCGGAAAACTCATCGATTGCGATGATTCAACATTTTGCCAGTTGTAAAGTGAGTCGCCAATCATAATCATTGGCTCAATGGAGAACAGGTTCTTATCCACCTCTACCATTCCATCCTCATTAATCAGGGCCTCCTTAGTATCGTTGTTCACGCCCGTAACGGTCCAGTACGATGCTTGCTTCAAGAAATACCTTGGGTAATTACCTGCTTGCGAGTTCGTTGCTGCGAAAATTAAAAAGTCGTTAACCGTTAATGAGTGCTTAATATCTAAGGTTTTTATACTGCTGATTCCGAAACTCTTAGTGTTGCTGCTTTCTATAAGATTAATTTTTAGATACCTGCATTCTGCCTCGGGCATTCTAATAAAGCTAACATCGCTTAGGTTCGACTCAATCAGGTATGCTTTTTCCCAATTTACCTTATCATCGGAGGTAAGTATTTCGAAACGTTTTGCAAAGGAATCGGGTTGCCAACCTATTTGTAATCCGCCAAATTCCCTTCGAGTGGTAAAATCTAATAGCACGCTCTGATTCTTAACCTCTTTACTAAGCCATGATGTTTCGCTGCGACCATCATTTATGTGGCTAACGCCACTTCGTTTAGCCGCTGAAGTTGCTGTAATTTTGGGGTCAGGATAGTTTTCAGTATCGGGAGGCAACTGCTCAAATCTTAAATCGTCTATCCAAATTGTACCTTTCCCTCCCACAAATGAGGCAATGGTGAACTCAATCCTGTCGATTCGCTTTAGCTCACGATTTTCTGTTGGCCCCCAGGCAAAGCCGATGTGCCTTTTCTTTATCTTGATTTTAGTCCACTCCGTGGGAAAATCGTAATTCCGATTGCTAACCCACCAAACGTTGTCGCCTGAACTATCAATAAATTTTATCTCGAAGTTATTTGCGGGCGATTCTGCCTTAACCCAAAAGGAGAACTCATAGTTCTCGGGCATATCAATGGGGAACCATTTCTGAATTCCCCCATAACCAGTTCCCTGGGTAAAGTTGTAGTCGAACCGAATAGCATTGCCTGTTAAGCCGTTATCAACAGATAAATTCAACGTAACCCCATCGGATTTAATGAAATTCCAACCCGATTCGTTTTCAAATTCATCGAGCATTACGCTTTGCGCTGCGATGAATTTGACGGGTAGAAGTAAAATGGCTGATGCAATAGCAATCTTGCAAATAAAATTTCTCATCGATTCTGCTATATTTCGTATTCTGGCTACTCTAATACTTTATACCCAAGCTTATTTAATCCCGTTTGAATAATTGGGTCTTTCATAACGTGGTTCCAAACCAGTCCGGTTCTGAAATTTTCAATCATAATAAGCATTGGTCCTTGTGCTATTCCCACAAAATCGTCGTTTACCCAGTTGGCGGTAAGGTTAAAAGCATCGTAGAATCCGTACTTACCCCAAATTTTATCACCATTTCTGTCAATCATCGATTTTATTGTAGGCAGCACAATTTCTGGAGCAAATGGTAGCGATGAGAGCGAACCGTAGGGTGCAATTGTGCCGTCATCAAAGTAGTTGTATTCGGAGCCGCTGGTTCCTCTGCCAGCGTATCCATAGAATTTTTTATCATCAAAATTGTATGTGTCAGTGGGGCCATCACTCGCCGTAACGCCCCAGCATAGGGAGTCGTAGCCAATCCAACCGTGGGGGTTATCCATTGCGTAAAGTTGCTGAACATAGGTTGCTCGGCGAGAATTCTCGAAATAATCAATTCCTTTTTCTTGCATGTACGAGTCGGCTATTCCCCTAAAATCAATAAATGCCTGCGAAAATTGGTGGCCAAACAACGGAGGGAATGCTGCATGCGAGTAGCCCTGGTAAGGGGTGTTCCATTTGTACGATTTTAACCAGGCGTTGTAACTCCTCTCAACATTCTCCATGCCTGAGCCTGCCGCTAAGATGTAAAGAAATAGCGCCTCGTTGTAACCTTTCCAGCCCATATGGTGTAGCCCCGATTCGGGATACCAGCCCATGGAGATTGTGTGAGCAAACTCGCCCTCGCCGGGCATCTCCATAAAGTTCCAGTCAATTCGCTCAAGAAGAAATGAGGCCGTTTTACGGATTTGTTTTTCTACCTCATTATCGGAATTGTAGTAGTTGCGAGCAAAAATTACCCCCATCATAAGCAGGCCAGTATCCACTGAGGAAAGTTCACAAGTCCAGGCTCGTGTGCCTGTATCCATTTTATGAAAATGGTAGTAAAAACCCTTGTAACCAGCTGCAGCCGTGTCGGCACTTTGTTCGGAGTTTTTATAGAAATTAAGAATGTTAAGAGTTATTTCAGCTGCTTGTTCTCTTGTTATCCAGTTTCGTTCAACGCCAATGGCAAAGCTAGGTATCCCAAATCCGGTTGAAGCAATACTCGATGGAGCCCAGCTGGCAGTGCGATCTTTCACGATACCCCACTCGGGATGATGCTCATTTAGGAAGAAGAGAAATGTTTTTTGTTGAATTGAATCGAGCATAATCTCTACCTCTGGGGTAATAGGGTAATCAACCTTCCCTTTCGATTCAAAAACAAACTGTTTTGGCTGATTGCAAGCCGCAAGGGCCATTACCAATATCAACAGTGACTTTTTGATTTTCATATCATTTTGCTTTTGATTTGTATTCAGCGTATAGTATATTTTCGAGACATACTAATGTTCCCCCCCCCCCAAAATCTGCACATTAAATGGGTCTACTCATATACAATATCCAAAGTATTTAGCCCATTTTTCACATCCTCATTGGTCATAAATGTATCCCACAGCAATCCGCTTCGGTGGTTCTCTATCATACAAATTATTGGTCCTTGGTCAATGGCTAAGTAGGAATTGGCAAACCAGAGTGTTGTTAAATTGAAAGCATCTTTGAAACCATAATCTCCCCAGATTTTATCACCCAGGGTATAGTAAAAGAACCTCAACGCTTGCATGCTTTCTTCCGGAGTATATGGGATTGATGATATTGCAGCAGTGGGAGCAATTACGCCTCTGTCGTTAGTAGGAGAACTCGCTGTGTAACCACCCTGAATATCGCTGGCGGTTAATCCCCAACAGTTGGCAGAATAGCCCTGAAAGCGCCTTGGATTTGTAACGCAATATGACCGATTGATTTGGGTGTGCGCCACGTTTTGATCCCAGTAGTTTGCATACTGATCGCTAAGGTTTCTGGGATCGAGGCCTAAAAAGGAGTAGTGCGAAAAGAAAAGTGGTCCACCATAATCGGAGCCAAGGGGTAGCTGAATGTTGTAGAATGTTTTGTTATTGATCATGGGATAAGCCCCATTCCTTGCCCATCCATTATCATAAACCTCTTTGGTTATTGGGAATGTGGGCGATGATGCCGCTAAAACGTAAACGATAAGGGCTTCGTTCCATCCCCTAATTTGGTGGTTCATATCCCAGCCGTAGCTTGGTGACCAGTGCCAGTATAACACATTCTCATTGTCTTTTTGGTACCAGCTCCATTCCACACCCTGGTAAAGCTCCTGAATGGTTTCGCACATTACTTGTTCCTCGGCGTTACCATTTTTAAAGTATTCCTTTACGGTGAGCAAACCTTGCATAAGGAATGCTGTTTCAACCAGATCGCCACCATTGTCCTTGGCGCTGAATGGAATGACTTTGCCTGTGCTTCCATTAAGCCAATGAGAGAATGCCCCGTGAAACCTGTCGATTTCAGGTTTGTTTAAAAAGTTTACAATGGTATTGAGTCTTTCGAAACCTTGTTCACGTGTGATAAAGCGGCGTTCAATGCCCACAAGTATTGCCATTAGTCCAAACCCGCTACCACCTGAGGTCACCACATCGCCTGATCCATAACGCTCACGTGTTAAGCCCGATACAGGGTGAGCATAATCCCAGAAGTATTTGAAGGTTTGTTGCTGAACAAGTGTAAGCAGATCATCATCGGGAATGATGGGAAACTTAGGAACACTATCTAAACGTGTTCTAAATACAAATGAGTAAGCTGTTTTGTTAATTCCTCCAAGGTTTGAACCTTGGTCGAATGTAAGTCGATAGCTCGAAAGGGGGTTAAGTGATTCAATGGGAGTAATATGTAGTGTTTTTCTTGAATTATCGAATTTATGGTAATAAGCGGAATCTACACCACCACTTATAAATAGCTTGCTTTTTGCAAACTTGTTTGTGTCAACTTCTTCGTGAAAATGTATTCGAATATCTAAATCATTAAACTCAACGCCGTTTACTGTTGAGCCGTTTGGTACGTATTTGGTGTCAACAAAAATGGAGTCGATAAGAATATCCTTAATTATAATGTTATTGTCCTCCTTTTTGCAGGACAGAAAAGATAAGTAGAAAAGAAATAGTAAGGGGAGGAATTTCATTGGGTGGTGATTAAGATGAAAAAAGGTAGAGAAGGGATTACCTTCCCTACCTTTAATAATCAAAGATTAAAGAGTTAGTTGATTTGGGTTATCTCAGCATCGTATAGATCTTTTACCTCTTCGGCTGTAAGCCCTCTATCATAAATGCGAAGCTCATCGATTAAGCCTTTGAAGGGAGACGACCACGCATCTTCTTGCAAAGCAGTACCTGCAAGTCGATCGCACCAAGCACCAATAGCAAATTTCTCTGGTGCGTTAAACTTCAAATCGCCAAGGGGCAAGTCCTCACCGTCGCGTTGCCAACGATTTACGCCCATATATTCCGTTCCGTCAAAGGCGGTAACATGTACTCCGTTCACATAGGCATGGAATTCTGAAGATACATTGTCGTATGTGCAGATAATGTGTCTCCATTGTGGTGCGGTTACATCAACATACCAACCACTTCCGCGTTGCCCCTTCCAAGCTTCGGAATCATCTTTCCAGAAGTAGCAGTCCATTTCGGCATAGTTGCGAGCTTGTTCTGTTTCACCTTCTGGCCAATTCCTGTGCTGCAATAGGAATAGGTTACCCCAAATCCAATCGCCTTTCCCGTCTAAGTGGAAAACCATTTGTTCAGGGGCATCGGTGGTTTCAATAGTATTGGGGACTTGCTGTACCCATAACGAGAAGCTGAATGCTTTGAGTGTTTTCAACTTGCTTGTAGCAGGCAAAGTGTAAAGTAAGCCCGAGTTTTTGTCAGTTGCACCCTGAAACGCTTTCCCGCGACGACCTTCAACAAAGGATGCAGTTGTGGTCGCTGTATTGCTCGGAGTCAATGTGCCAACTTGATCGTTTCCATTGTCTTCGAAATCGAAATAAGCAATCAGGTTAGTTTCAGCAATAGTACTGGGATCAATTTTTCCGTCATCGGGATCGGGATCATCATCTTTACATGATGTCATTGAAATTGACACGACAAGTGCTCCTAGGAGCAACATTTGAAGCATTCGAAATTTTGTTTTCATAATTAAGCTGGATTTAGTTAAACAATAGAGAAATATAATGGTGTTAGTTGTAACCTAAGTTTTGCGTAAGCTTTGTGTTTAGCTGCATTTGTGCTGCAGGAATAGGGTACACCTCATGCTTGCCCACAACAAAACCTTTACCGGCAAGGGCGGTGGCCGCTTGACCCGTACGAATGAGGTCGAAAAATCTATCCTGTTCCATGGCTAGCTCGGCGCGTCGTTCGTCCCAAATATCTTGTGATGTAACTCCAGAAATGCTAGTTAAACCTGCTCTGTCTCTAACCATATTAACCGCTGCATCGGCACTAATTCCAGAGGTTAGTGGAACTGCAGCACCATTCACCAATGCCTCAGCATGCATCAAAAGGATATCTGCATATCGCAGAATACGAATGTTATGATCGAAACCATATCCATTGAAATTCCAATTGTTATAGTACGAGGGTGTGTAAACCTTGCCGTTATATACTGGGTTTGTGCATGCAACCTTAATACTATCTCCCTCGGGTGTTTTGGTGCCTCGGTAAAGTAGAGTAGTTGCTGGACGAATAACCTCACCTCTTGAGTCGAAGAAATCGATTAGGTTTTGACTGGGAGTGCAAAAGCCCCAACCCTGCATGTTGCTTGGGGTATTCCCTCTTGGTCCCTGAACGTAGGCATACTCAAGAAAAGTTGAAGGCCCGGTTGAACTGCCCAGAGTAGAACTTTGTATCTCGAATATAGATTCCTCACTGTTCTCCTCATCAACAGTAAATACATCACGGAAGCTGCTTAGCAGTCCGTACTGGCCTGAGGCAATAATCCTATCGGTAAGCGAGGCTACAGAGTCCCACTCTTGCTGGTATAAGTGAACCTTTGCCTTGATGCCCATGGCGGTGTACTTGTTAATTCTACCAGCCCATTCCTTCGAGTAAAAATCGGGAAGCACCGCTATCGCTTCCTCCAAATCCTTCTCGATAAAATTGTAAAGCTGCTGAGTTGTTGACTGTGTTACCGATGCTAGCTGTTCCGATGAAAGCGTAGTATCGATTATGGGTACCCTCCCAAAAAGTCGGGTAAGATTAAAGTAGGCATATGCCCTAATGGTTTTCGCTTCGCCCTGACACTGCATGGCGTACTCCTTGTCGCTCGCATTGAGCAGCGTTTCCTCAAATTTTGGCATTTCATGAATAGCGTAGTTTGCTCCGCTAACAATATCAAAATACCCTGTCCAGAGGTCATTTATTAGGCCATTGTTGGCCTCGTAGTTTAAATCGTCTAGCTCTTTCATCGTGGGGTTGTCCTCAGGGCTGCTCCCCTTGTCGGCATTATCTGAGGCAATCTCAAATGCCCCTATGTAAGGGAACACATGGGCTCCATACGATCTTAGCTTAGCATATGATGCGCTAATGGGAAGGAAAATATTCTCGGTTTTTGAGTAGTCTAGACCAATTGTTGGGACAGTTCCTTCGGGTCTGATATCTAGAAAATCCTCACAGTTAGTGAAAACGAGGATTAGAGTGAGTATTGTTAGTATTCGGATACTTTTCATAACTAATTGTTTTTAAAAGTTAGCTTTTAAACCCAATGAATATATAGCTTGCATAGGGTAAACAGAGTTATCGACACCTGCGCTTATAGGGCTACCCCCAATCTCTGGTGTAAAGCCATTGTAAGTAAAGAAAGTGTATGGGCGCTGAGCAGAAATGTAAACCCTTAGCATTTTTACCTGTTTAATTGACTGTGTTGTGAACCCAATTTGGATGTTCTGAATTCTTACAAATGATCCATCCTCAACAAAAAAATCGTTTGCCTGCTGGGTATAGGAAAAGTTATAGGCTTGTGCCGAGGGGTATGTTTCGGAGTGATTGTCATTGGTCCATCTATTCTCAACAAAGTCTTGATCGTAGTTGCCATCGGAGAAAATATCGCGATTCATCCTTTTGGCATTCAGGATTTTGTTACCAACCTGTCCGTATATGGCCATTGACAAATCAAACATTTTGTAGTTTATGCCAAGGTCTATACCGCTTATTAACCAGGGGATTGCACTACCCAGGTAAACTTTATCCTCATTATCAATAATGTTGTCGCCGTTTTGGTCTCTGTACTTAAAAAATCCTTTATCTTTTATGGTTTGGCTAACAGGGTCTTGCAAAGCCTCCGATTCGCTTTTGTAAACACCATCTATTTCGTATCCATAAAACGCTCCAATGGGATGCCCAACAGCTGTGCGAGTAGTATAGTTGCCCCTAACATATGCGCCGGGGATATAATCGCGCCCTTCCAGTTCTAACACACGGTTATATACCGATGTAGCATTAAAGCCAATATTGTAGCTTAAGTTGTCGCTTATTTTATCGCTCCAGCTAAGCATTAGCTCTACACCGGCATTCAGCACCTTACCGTTGTTGGCTAGCAACTCGGCAACACCACCACCTGTGGCTATTGGAGCATAAAAAACCACATTGTTGGTAGTGCGGTGGTAAAAGTCAAGATCACCAGATAGCTTTGTACTAGCTGATACGAAGTCGAATCCAAAGTTGAATTCACTAACTACCTCCCAGCGGAGGTAATTCTGGAGAACTGTTTGAGCCCCCACGCCATCAACTATTACATCGTTGAAAATACCAGAACTACCAGGCCCTGTTTGGCCAAGAATTACGGCCGAGTTTGCCGGAACGTTGTCATTTCCTAGCATACCCCAGCTAGCACGTGCTTTTAAGAAGCTGAAGAGATTATTATTCTGCATAAAATCCTCTTGGGAGATGTTCCACCCCAACCCAATGGAAGGGAAGTAGCCCCATTTTTTTTGGTACTTTGAACTCCCATCGGCCCTAAAGGTGAAGGTAAATAGGTATTTGCTATCGTAATTATATGTACCTCGGGTAAAGAAGGATAGGCCATGGTACCTCGATCCGCCATCCCAAGCATTCCTGTCTCTATATGATCCTGTAATTAAATACTTCGATTGATCATCAATTCCCACAACGCTCTGGGCCGATCCTGAAAGCAATTCGTATCGCTCAATACGAGTTGATTGCCCTAAAAGGATGGAATAGCTATGATAATCTTTTCTGTTATTGAAAGTGAGGAGATTGTCAATAATCTGCTTGTTTGAGCTGCCCGATGTTTTTTCGAGGGTTGATGTGCGTACTCCTTGGGATCCGCCCACGTTATATTCTGGTGTGAACGAACGAGGTGTGTATGTTCCCAGATCCTGGTTGTATGAAATTTTGAATGTAAGCTTGTCTTTAATTGGGTAGAGCTCGGCGTAGGTGCTGAATACTACTTTATTCCCCTTCTCGAAATATTCGGGGTAGTACGCAGTGGCAATAGGGTTTCCGTATTGATTTCCAAATCCATAGGTTTGGGGCGATCCAAATTTAATGGGGTAAGCTTCATCGTTATTGGGGTCATAAACAGGGTAAACAGGTGGGTTTACATACGCCCCAAAGAAAGCCCCTTCGTTAGGGCTGTACTGGTTATACCTTGACATAATATTGTTAAACCCAATCTTTAGGTATTCGTTCACGTTCTGATCGAGCCTAATTCTAAGGTTCATCCTTTGGTACTGATTTGCAGCATCCATGATTCCATCTTGATAAAGGTAGCTGCCGCCCAATGAGTAGCTTGTTTTTTCGCTAGATCCGGAAATATCAATGCTGTGGTTGGTCATTGGGGCGTTTCGTACCAGCTCTCTATACCAGTCGGTGCTCGTGGAGTAGTTGTTGGGGTCTTTTGGAATATAACCTAATGTGGAAATGTTGGCCTCGTTAAGAACTTCCACATACTGATCTTTTGTGGCGAGGGGCATTATGTTTACTGGAGTTTGAAACCCAAAATATGAATCGTAGCTAATTATTGGTTCACCAGATTTCCCGCTTTTTGTTGTGATTAGAATTACTCCATTGGCTGCCCTAACGCCATAAATTGCAGCTGCCGAAGCATCTTTTAGCACCACAAGATCTTCAATATCCGATGAGCCCAGGAAGTCAACGTTATCGACAAAAACGCCATCGACAATGAACAGGGGATTGGCATAGTCGCCAATTGAACCTATGCCCCTAATCTTTACGGAGGGGCCTCTGCCCGGTACTCCGCTGTTGATAATCTGCACACCTGCGGCTTTCCCCTGCATGGCCTGCATGGCATTAGAGGTTGACTGGAGAGCAAGGTCTTCGCCTGTTACCTTGACGATGGGAGCGGTTAAGTCCTTTGCCTTTTGACTGCCATAACCAATAACTATAACTTCTTCGAGCGAAGTGCTTTCTTGGCTTAGTATTACGTTGATTATGTTTTTTTCGCCAACCAAATGTAGCTGAGTAACCATTCCAATCATACTAAACTCCAGTTTTTCTGCTGGATTAACCTCAATAGAGTAGTTCCCATCCAGATCGGTTGAGGTACCTCTGGTAGTTCCCTGAACAATGACCGAAACGCCGGGGAGCGGATCGTTACTCTCATCAACCACTGTCCCAGTAACCCTAACCTGCGAGAACGAAAAAAATGATTGAAGGATTAGTAGCGGGATAAGAAGAGCTAGTTTACACTTCATACTGCTGGGATTATTTGTTAGTAATTAAGTCGCCGCAAAAATGATATCTAAAGTTATGACAGCAGAAAAGGAAAGTCCAACAAAATGGTTTATTTGAGTTTCACAATCAAAAATTAAATCAAGTTGGCCACTCAAAAAGACTACATCACCTTTCCGCAAACGTTTGATATGTAATAACAAAGAGTACAAAAAAAGTACTTTAAAGTAATGATGAAGAAATGCTATTACTGCTTACCAAAGAAGTTTCTAATCCCTTAAAAATGTATTACATAATTCTGTGTAAAATTTGCATATTTCACTGTTTTGAAAGGCTTTGGCAGATTGATTGGAGTGATAACATTTCCCTGATGTGGGGGGATGCCAAAAAGAAGGAGGGGATTTAAACTGATTGTGAATTCTTGATTTTCTCGGAAAAGATCTCGCTCATTAAAAATTCGGAGAGGTTAATATCGTGGTCGAGATTCATTTTTTTCCGAAGTCGATAGCGACTTATCTCAATGGCTCGAGGTGAGTTGTTCAGTAATCGGGCAATTTCCTTGGTAGAGAAGTTCATTCGAAGGTACGAGCAAAGCCTGAGGTCGTTTGGAGTTAGCTTAGGATATTGCTCCATCAACTTTTTAAAGAAGCCCTGTTGGGATAGCTTCAAGCTATTCATCGCATTTTTCCAATCCTCTGTTTGATTATCTAAGCCTTCGGTTATGATTCTCTCCATACTCCTCAAATTTTTAATTGGGTATTTTGAGGAATGCTCCTTAATGGCGTTCACCTCGTTTTGGAGCTCAGTTAAGATTTCGTTCTTGTTTATAAGATACCTTATGGTCAGCATAAGCTCGTAGCTCTTGGTGTCGAGCTCCTTCTCCAGTGAACTTTGCCTAAGCTCCATTCCCAGGCGCTCATTTTGGCGAATCAATTTATATTTGAAGTATAGCACTATTAACCAGATAATTACGATAAATACTAATGCGTAAACGCTCAATGCAATTTCTGAATAGTACCAAGGCTTCTCCACTCGAAATGGAATTTGAATTCTTGATCCATCTGGCCCCTGAACCTCAATCGTGTAATCACCATATTTTAGTCCAAGGTAGGTAATCTGGTTATTGTGTGTGCTCTGCCAATTGCTGTCAAGTTCTTTTATTCTGTATAAAAAATACTTGTTTGGGAGATCAAATGAGTAGGGTGCGATATAGCTAATGGTAACATTATTCATGTTCCATTTGGTTTTCAAGCTCGAGGAGGTTTTGTAATGGGTAACAACATCATCGCGTTGTCCATAGAATAAAACTTTCTCAAGTTCAAGCCCCATACTTCTTTGATTACTCTTGTCTAAGGCCAGATTGTAGGTGTCGAAACTTTCAGGGGTTGGAATAATCAGGGTAGTACTATCAAGCGTAACGAGCTCGATACTCCGCTGTGGTAGACTTAAATTATTGAGCTGGATTTCACATCTCTTTGTGGCACTAAAATCAATATTTATATCAAATAGAGCAAGTTTATCGTCTTTGATAAGCCAATACTCATGCTTTCTGAAGTGTTGAATTTGATTGGCCGTTCTGTACTCGCCAAGAGTTCTGGACAAGGAATCTATGGGAATGATCTGATCCCTAACATAATCGTATGTGTAAATATTCTCTGAGGTTGTAAAAACCACGCTGTTATTAACTTTGGACACTTTAATGTTGTAGCTTTTCCCATTAATATTCGGGTAATAATCTACCTTTTCGGCAAGAGATAAATCATCAGATATTTTTATTCTGTATAATCCTTTTTGGTGATGCGAGGCCCAAACATAGCCAAGGTAATCAACCTCAAGATATCGGGTTGGTTCAAGAAATCCCTCCACTTTAGTATGGTATTGCCATAATCCTTCGTCGGATTTTTTTAATACAACAATACCCGTGTACGTTCCCACGAGTAGATGTTCTCCAAAACGTTTAAAAGCCCAACCCCCAGTAACCGCTGAGATGCGCTTTAGCCTTTCGTCACTTAACAGGAAGATTCCATCGTTGTGCCCACAAAGAATTTGGTTTTCAAACTCCTCGAGCGACCATACCTGACCCTGGCTATCGTCAATTAGCTTTAGGTTTGTAAACTGATAGAACTCTGCCTTTTTTTCTATATCGCTTTGAAAAAGACCATGGTTTGTCCCTATATACAGTTTATCCTTTTGTTTAAGCAAGGCGTATATGGTTCCAAATGAGGCATTCCTGCTTTTGTAATGAGTATATGGTGAGTTCAGATTAATGTAGCTAACTCCCTCATCGAGACCAATCCATAATCCGGCATTTTGATCGGTATGAAGGGATAGAACCGTGTTGTTTTGGAGCCCGTTATACACGTTGTATCTTCTAAGTATTTCTCCCTCTCTATTTGTAATGATAAGTCCATTCAGAATGCTGCCAAAGGCATAGGTTGAATCGTTAAGCTGTTTGGCAACATTACAAACATTCTCTTGGAGGAAGGTGGATGCGTCAGACGTGAAGTAGCTAAAAGTTTGTCCGTCGTAATGGTATATTCCGTGATTATCGGTACAAACCAACCACTGATTATTATTGTAGGGAACAATAGCGTGAACTTTTTTGGTTTCAAAAATATCGCTATTCTCAATACGCTTAAACTCCTTGTTTTCAAACCAGAATAGGCCCCTCTCAATAACCTGTACAACATATTTTTCATTAACATCATGCATAAAGAGCATGGCGTAAGGAGCCTTAGCCTTCAGGATTTTATTGTCTCGTAAAATGTAAATTGATGTAAATGACTGAAAATAAACATTTTTATCATCCGTGTATATCTTCCATATCTCATCATTTTTCTCTATTTCAGTCAGGTGTGCCAACGATTTGTATTCAAGCTCACCCAAAGCATTCCGTTCCCAGTATCCAAAGTCTTCGAATGAACCTGTGAAAATTCGTCCAAGGCTGTCGGCCGCTACCGATCTTATTGATGGGCCATCATTTAATGTGTATTTTTTCCAGCTAATCCCGTTGAACTCGGCAAGCCCTTCGGAGTTAGCGATGTAAACTAGGTGGGATTTTGGGTTTTGCGTTATACTCCAATTCTGATTTCGAATTTCAAAATCATTAATTAGGTAGGGAATAAGCTCAGGAACCTCGGCTTTAATATTTTTATTAATGCAGAGAAGGGACGTAGCGAGTAAAAGTAATATTGGAAATGATTTTGTAATAACTTTTTTCATAGTAACAAAATGCTCAATTCGAATATCATCCTTTAAAAATACAATGAATTTTGATAACATCGAGCAAAGAGGGGCAATATAGTAAAATATACCTGCCACGTGGATGTAGTTTAAAAGTTAGGAAATTGCTAGTAGTTAAAGAAATAGCACCAAAGGAGTTGAGTTTCTATATCTTCACCATCTCCCGCTTACGATTTGTAAAGCGGGCTATCTCCTTGTATCCAAGCGCCTTTATTTCGGCAATGGCATCGTCGAAGAACTGGCCAACGTTTTGCTCTACATGGGCATCGGAGCCAAGGGTTATGGGTACTTTGTAGTGTGCTAGGCGCTCAAGGAATTGTGCCGAGGGGTAAAACTCGTTGCATGGCTTAATGCGACCGCTGGTGTTGATCTCCACCACCACATCGGCCTTTTTAAAGGTTTGGGCGGCCTCGTCGTAAAGCACATCAAGCGGAAAGGTGGGGTAGTAGGCAAACTTTTTAGCCAGATCGCAATGACCAATTATATCGAATAGCTTCGATTTGGCCGATTGTTGAACGGCTTTAAAGTATTGGCGGTAAAACCGGTTGATATCTATGGTGTCGTACTCCTTAATATCAGTATCAAAATTCCACCCATCAATAAAATGGACAGAACCAATTACGTAGTCGATGGGTAGCTTAGATAGTATTTCCTGTATCTGCCTTTCCATTCCAAAGAAGTAGTCCATTTCAACCCCAAATTTCACGGTTACTCCCTTCGTATCGCTGGCTTGTACATCCTTAACCCGGGCAATCATCTCATCAATACGCTCAATGGGCAGTGCCCAGTCGATTGGCTTTAGGCTGATATGATCGGAAAACCCTATCTCGTTTATGCCACGGAATGCGGCAGAGGCAACCATTTGCTCGTGCGTGTCGCGTCCATCGGAGAGGTAGGTATGCATATGGTAATCTAGCAGCATAGGGCAAAACGTTTTGATGTTTCTGTTTTAAACAGCTAGTTTGCCTTAAAGTTAAGTAAATCTATGGAAATAAAATAGGTTTATCTAATGTGAGTTAATTTGTGAGAATTCATAGCTGTGCGTTAGGGTGTTGCGTGCTGTTTGGTAGGGCTAAGAATTTGAAAATGACATTGGGCCTGAGCGCTGATGGTTTCTGTAATTTAGACCACAGCAATACTTTGGGCATAAGTGCCTGGAGTTTAAAGTTCAGAAAGTGACTAAAGTTGAAAGTCAGAAGCCAGAGGTCAGAAGAAGAAGGACAAGTTAGTTATCCTACATCTCTCGTCAACCTATCGGTAGCCGAGACAGGCAACATCCAATATTTAACATCCTCATTCATACCTCAACCTATACATATTTTCTACTGAAAAAGCAGTAGTGCCAAAATAATTGTTACTCGTACCTTAGCGATTCAACAGGGTTTTTTAATGTGGTTCTCAGAATTTTTATGCTCATTATCAGATAGGCCAATGCTACCACTGCAAGAACGGGAATTACAATACTGCCAATACCAATGGGGATTCGAACCGGCCAAAGGCTGTTTAGCAGTAGGCTCGACAGGGAGTAACCGCCCAAACCACCAACCACCGATGCAAGGACTACTATAATTATAAACGGCTTGCTTATTAACCAGTTAATTTCAATTTTACTCGATCCCAAAACCGTACGAACGCCAATTTCCTTTATCCGTTTTAATATATTTAACGAAACCAACGTGTAAAGGGCAATTGATGATAGCACAATGGCAATAATGGCCAGAAACATATTTATAGCTGTAATGTTTTTATTCACATCTTGGGCTTCCTCATCGATTTTAACCTGTTCGAATCCCGAAAAAGGTATAAAAGGAACAAGCTGTTCCCATTCTGATTTAAGCTGACTCAGCAGCTGTGTTTGATCGGCAGCTGTAGTCCTTATTACCATAAGCGATTGGGGCTCTGGATTGCGCATCCAGAAAATAATTGGAATGGGCTTGCTCCAAAAGCTCATATGAAAATAGTCGGTTACGCCAACAACCTTAAGGTTAAGGGTGTCAAGCCTAATGATGTGCCCAATAGGATCCTGAATGCCCAACTCATCAGCGGTTCTCCTATCGAGCACAACCGAATTGGCGATATCCGAAGGCTCGAATTCGCTGGTGAAACCACGTCCTTCGATTAACCTCACGCCCATAGTTTCGAGGTAATTTGTACCAACCTCCATAACCCTAACCTCGGTTTTCCTCTCACTTAGCTCTATTGTTCTTGAGTATCCACCCCAGCCAATATGCTGACTGGTGTAGGCAATGGAGCTAATGTCGGGATGGCTTTCGTAGGCAGCTTCTAGGGCATTTTTATCGACACCTGCGGCCAATGGAATGGCTAGGATTCTATCCATGTCGTAACCCATATCTACCGATTGCTGGAAACTTGCGTTCTGAGCAAATACAAGGCTTGCAATAATGGCCACAACCGAAACGGTTACCTGAAACCAGAGTAAAATTTTTGCTAACCAACCACCCTCCTTAAGCCTATATGATCCTTTAAATATATCAACCGATTTAAATGAGCTGATATAGAATGCGGAGTATGCGCCTGCCAAAATGGATGTAAACACCAAAAGACCAGCAAGGAATAGCCAAAAGCTAATATTACCCGCAAGGGTCATCTTTAGGTTCATATATGGCCACATCTTATTGTACTCATCAATTAGGAAAATTGCTATGAGCAGGGATACAACTAGCGCAATAAAGCAAACCAATGCATTCTCGCCCAGAAACTGGGCTATGAGCTGCCGGCGACTGCTACCCATCACCTTGCGCACACCAATCTCTTTAAGCCTTGTGTTTGCAATGGATATGGACGTGTTCATATAGTTAAACCCAGCGAGTAGTAGAATTAGCACACTCATAATTAGTGGTGCGTAAATCTGGGCTGGATGAAGATTTATCCACAACCAGTTGGCCCACACATCGCGACTAATCTTGGTGTACTCCTTAAGGCTCATAACTTCAAACCTTGTTATAGGCCAGTCCTCTCGAGCGCGATGTTGAATTTCGAGAAACCCATTGAGCATTGACTCAATTCTTGGGATATCCTCTGGGTTAGGAATAGAAAGAAAGGTTGCGCCTATCCACCGTTTCCAATCCATCTCATCAACCTTAAAAACCCTGAAATAATTTCGAAATATGATAACCGCATCAAAGTTTACCATAGAGTTTTCGGGGATATGCTTAAGAATCGCAATAACCTTGAATTCAAAGGGTTCTCCGTTTTCGGCAAAAAGGGTTAAGCTCTCGCCAATAGCATTTTGGTTGCCAAAATACTGCTCAGCAGTCTCATGGCTAATCACAATGCTGTTCACATCACTATAGCTGGAGGTGCTTCCACTAATCACAGGAAAGGTGAACAGGTCGAAGAAATCATCGTCGGCAAAAGCCACATTTTTTGAGAAGATTTTCGAATCAGCCTCGTTGCCGTACTTTACCGACAGCTGATTTGAAGAGTACCTGACCACTGACTCAACCCCAGCCACACTGGTTCCCAAAGCAGGAGCCAACGAAGCTGGCGAAATGCCATAACGTTGCTGTCGGTCATTAACATCTCTAAAGATATTGACCTTATAAATTTTTTCTAAATTAAGGTGGGTTTTGTTATAATCGGCCTCAAACCTATGGTTTAAATAGGCAACTATACAGCAGGCAAGGGTAGCGCCAAGCCCAAGGATATTAATAAGTACAAAGAACTTATTTTTCAAAATATTCCTATAGGCTAGCAAAAAATAGGATTTCAGCATATTTATGAGGTATTAGCTAAAACATACGAGTTGCTTTATTGCGTTGGTTTACTATTGGCGAAATTGCAAAAAAGCTTTATACAGATATCAATTCGTATGCCGAAAACTATTACGCTTAGATTATTAAGATGTTAGCAATACCTCTTTATTTTTTACTTGCACGTATATGAACACAGGTGTTCGATTTCGAACCCTATTGCTATACAGACTATCTAATTGTAATGGAATGTAATCAAAAGACATTCAAATATGAACACCAAGGAATATATCATAACCCCAAAACACTTGCACACATTTTTAGTGAATAAAATCAGCAATAGCTTTCGATTCAAAGTTTAGCTACCATAAATAAACAGCAAATCAGGTTTATCTAATGTAAGATAAACCCGATTTGTTTTGAAAATATATTTACGATATGCTAAAACGAAAAGCCTACCACGATATCGAGCCTTGATGTTTTTGCAGCAATATCAACTTCTTGCTCTCTTTCCATTTCAAATAATGTCATATTGGTTTTACCAAAACTAAGGTCAAGGCCAACATAAAAAGGCTTTTTTCTGGCGAACACGCCTAATGAACTCCTAATCATTGGAGATACACCAGTATAGTAATAATCGGAATAGTTAATGTCATCATATACACTAATGCTATATGAAAAAATCGTCGGCTCTAATTTAAATTTTGCTCCAACAATAATATTATCACGGGTATTAACATTAACAGAAGCACCAATTTTCATTGCAACAAACATTGCTGAAGGATTATACTCAAAAGAACTTGAGGACAAAGTTCTTGAAAAAAAAGGTGCAACACTTAAATAGGTTGCTTCAATAGCAATTTTGGTTTTTGGTGATGATAACTCTATGTTATGTAAGAAAAAGGTTTGACCAATATCAATTGATGCACCCAAGCCAACTCCCATACCGTCGTCTACTGAGGAATTAATGGGTTCTTTACCAAATGTTCCCATTGATTTTCCGGAACTAAACTTAAGGTTAAAATATTTTTTAAAGACTTTTTCAGTTGACTCCTTGGATTTTGAACTACCAGAGTCTACGTTTCCACCTGTAATCTGAGCATTTACTGCAAAAGCAATAAATGTTAAGAGAATAGCAAGAGATATTCTTTTCATAATAAGTTAGTTTAAAGTATTATTCAAATCCATTTTCCAAACATTGTACTTTCCATCCTTATTTCCGCGCTGAGAGATAAAAAAGATGGATTTCCCATCAGGGGTCCATATAGGTGAAACATCATGACCACCGTGAAAAGTAAGTTGTGTTAATCCTGTACCATCAATATTCACAACGAATAAATCTAGATTTTGAGGCTTAGTGTTATCGCCCTCAGTAATGCCTACGCAAACAATGCGCTTGCCATCGGGCGAAATTTGTGGACTGGAATACCCTTTCTTAGGATCATTTAAGATTAAAGTTTCTGTACCCTTCCGAATATTTATCATCCAAATCTCACCCCTGTTACCATCTCGACTATTTCGAGTCACAACAAGATCCTCGCCATTTGGAGAAAGGTTTGGAGTAAAACCCTCGGTATACTGTGTAAGCAATGAGGTTTCAATATTAAAACTCCAAACGTAATACCTACTACCCTCTGATTTTGAGTAGTAAACAGTTTTTCCATCGGGAGCAAAAGACGGTGACAATTCGGCGGCTGAACTATTAACTAATTGCTGAATTGCTACCCCTTCAGTAGCATTTATCATGAATATATTGTCATTGCCTGATTTCCGTTCAGTAAAAGCAATATACTTACCATCAGGTGAGTAACTCATATCCATAATATTCCTATTGAAGGTACGCTGTACTGTCGATTTGCCACCTTTTACATTCTTCAAATAAAGGTTGTTAAACTCATTGTTTGAAGCAATATAAGCTATCTTTTCTCCATTTGGTGATATTGCTATAAGAGGTGCAGCATACCAACGAATTATCTTTGTTTCTGAATCAATCCCTACCCATGGGTGTAAAACACGCTCATCATCACGGGTATATTGGGTTAGAGTTAGGCTTCCTTCTTCCGGAACGGCCACAGTCATATAATTAACAATAATCTTGGGAGCACACCCAACAGCCAAAAATAATAAAGTTGATAGTAAGTACTTGTTTTTCATCTTATGTGTGTTTAAAATGGTTAATATAATAAATACTAAAAGGGTATATTAAATTGCTCGTAGTATTAGATAAAAATATTGTTCATTTATAAGAACCTTATGCAATAGTTTTATGCAAAAAAAACTTGAATAAAATTTCAGCCACATCTTCAGAGGCTATCCCACATAAATACAACAATAACTTATCTATCGTTACATACACAAAACCTCCTTACACATAATTTTTATTTGATTTACAAACGAGTTACTTAACTGTTTTAATAAACTAAATTCTCACAATCTACATAATCAATTATACTATATTGAGTTATTAGTTTATTTGACCCCTTTTCTTTGATATCAAAGGTATGTGGTACTTCTTAACTAGAAAATACCCAGTACTGGGTATTTTTGCAATCACATAAAGAAAAAGGCAAAACAATTTAACCTACGCGATGATTTGAGAAAACAAAGGCTCAAATAAACTTTGAATCACCTAAGTTTCAGAAACCCATTACCCCATTACAAGTTGCAGTTTACTTGGCATTTTTGAAAAAAATAAAGTAGGGATGCTGTTGGAAAAATCAAAATTTTAGTGCAAAAAGTTGATCTTTTGCCCATTTCTGTTGATTGGAAGCCAGAGGTGAACAAAGCAAATTTTATTCTATCGCTATTTCGCCCACCGGGGGCAATTTCAAGCCTTTGCGACACTTACGGCGGCGGGTATTGTACCCCAGAGGGGTGCAATAGGGTGTGAATGTATGTGTTTGGATTTGGTATTGCACCCCGCTGGGGTGCTAGACATACTTCGCAAATCGTGTGCTATAGCTATTGCACCCCCACGGGGTGCTAGTAATATACTGCAACGCCAGTTCTATCGCTATGTGCCACCTACGGCGGCAGGTGTTGCACTCTGCTTTTAGCAGGTAACCTCTACGGGATGTTAGACATTGTCCAAAGCAAAGGATGCTGTAAGTGCAAAGTCAGGACTTGACTTTAAGTCAAACCCTGACTAGTAATGCCTTGATTTTGGAATGATTTAAAATTCGCTGCCCTTACTCTTAGGGTAATCGAGCGAGTAGTGTAGCCCACGGCTCTCGCGCATATTCTGGGCATTCTTAATTATCAGATAGCCCACGTTTATCATGTTGCGCAGCTCGCAAAGGTTTTGGGTAAGTATCGATTTTTTGTATAGCTCCTCGGTCTCATTGTAAAGTATTCCGAGCCTAACCAGCGCACGCTCAAGCCTTAGGTTTGAGCGAACAATGCCCACGTAGTTGCTCATTACCTGCTGCATCTCTTTATAGCTTTGGGTAATAAGAACCATCTCCTCGTTGTGGGTGGTTCCTTCGTAATCCCACGCCGGTATTTTGCTATTTATCTCAATTTTTTCTGATTTGGCAACAGCATCGTTGGCAGCCCTATGGGCATACACCACCGCCTCGAGTAGCGAGTTTGATGCCAAACGATTAGCACCATGGAGTCCGGTTGACGAACATTCGCCAATGGCGTAAAGATTTTTAATGGAGCTCTCGCCATTCATATCAACCTTAATACCACCGCACAGGTAATGCGCCGCTGGCACAACCGGAATCATCTCCTTGGTAATATCAATACCTATCGATAGGCATTTCTCGTAGATATTTGGGAAGTGATTCTTGGTATCGGCAGCATCCTTAAACGTTGCATCGAGGTACACAAACTCGTCGCCACTAATCTTCATCTCATTATCAATAGCACGTGCCACAATATCGCGCGGTGCAAGCGACTCTCGCTTATCGTACTTATGCATAAACTCCTTGCCATCGGCAGTTTTTAGAATTGCGCCAAACCCACGCATAGCCTCGGTAATTAGAAACGAGGGCCGCTCGCCAGGGTGATAAAGCGACGAGGGATGAAACTGTATAAACTCCATATTCTCTACCTGCCCCTTGGCACGATAAACCATGGCAATTCCATCGCCAGTGGCCACAATGGGATTGGTTGTGGTGTGGTAAATGTTGCCCACTCCACCTGTTGCCATAATGGTACTTTTGGCCAAAAAGGTATCTACCTTTTGTGTTTTTAGGTCGAGCACGTAGGCACCGTAACACTCGGTGTCGGTTTTGTAGCGGGTAACCTTCTCGCCTAAGTGATGCTGGGTAATAATTTCAACAGCAAAAAAGCGTTCAAAGATTTTAATATTTTTATGCCCCTTTACCTTTGCTGTTAACGCTCGTTGTATTTCGTTTCCAGTATTATCCTTATGATGCAGAATTCTGTGCTCGGAGTGTCCACCTTCGCGAGCCAAATCATATTGTCCAGTTGCTTTCTTATCGAACTTTACGCCCCATTGTATAAGCTGGTTAATTTGAGCTGGCCCCTCAGTGGCCACCATACGCACCACATCGGCATTGCAAAGGCCATCGCCACAAATAAGGGTATCTTCAATGTGTTTCTCTACGCTATCGGGCTCGTAGGTAACTGCGGCAATGCCACCCTGCGCGTAACGGGTGTTAGTCTCCTCAATATCGGCCTTGCTCACAAGCATAACCGTTCCGTGTTCGGCAACTTTAAGGGCAAAACTAAGTCCGGCTATGCCCGAACCAATTACAAGAAAATCGCAAGTATGTGTGGCCATTTTACAGATATTTATACAAATATAGCGCTTTACTATGGGGTTTTCAAGGCTATAAATCCTTACAATATATACTACTCAACATATTTACTGATAAGCCTTACCATAAGATTGTTCAGGTATTCAACTTGGTATTCGCCAACTGTTGGTTCAAGGTGACTATTACCCACCCCGCTATGGTCGGTTA
This sequence comes from Bacteroidales bacterium UBA2295, assembly GCA_002345825.1. Taxonomy (GTDB): domain Bacteria; phylum Bacteroidota; class Bacteroidia; order Bacteroidales; family Tenuifilaceae; genus Perlabentimonas. The sequence goes on along the minus strand of DDWD01000096.1, from coordinate 6,940 downwards.
TAAACACATAAGTACCATTGGTTGATATGGCAAAAAACCGCATCAGAAATTCTGTTTTTTTATCAATACCGCTTGCGGTAACTGGGATTATTTTAATGCCCTTCGCTGCTGCTGTTGCAACAGACTCTTGTAAACTTTGAACAACAGAAGTTTTGTAATGTGGGGGTGCATCTAAAACGAGAAAAAGTAAGCGAGTTCTGGCAGAATATGACCACTGCAATTCGCCAATGGCCTTATCGAGGGCAGTATGCACCGCCTCGGGGTAGTCGCCGCCTCCATCGGCTTTTTGATCCTTTATAAAATCAATGGTTGTTTCAATATTGCTTGTAAAAGGAGAAACTCTTGTTACATACTGATCTCCCTCGTCGCGATAGAAAACAGATGACGTGTATATGTCTGTATTAGGATTCTCATCTTTCACCCTATCCAGAACATCTAGCAGTTCTGTTTTTAGAAACTCCAACTCGTCGCCCATTGACCCAGTTGCATCAACAACAAATGATATTTCAACCCTATTGCCAGATGATGTGGCTGCTAAAACAATTTCATTAACTCCATCCTGATATAACTTTACATTGTTAATGGTATATGCCCCTTCGTTAACGCTTATGGATAGGGCTGATGGGTCTAATTCAGAACTATGCTGATATAAATCGGCCCAAAGTTCTGCCCTTCCAAAATTATCAGTTCGAGCGGTGAATATTGTGAAATCATCCCTTTTCAACTCTACAATGGCATCAACCACAGGTGTGGTCTCGCTTGAGGTAAGTATTACCGACACTCGATTATTGTTGAAAAAGCTCCAGTATGAGGGCATTGTTGAGTACTCCTGTTCGTTGAGAATGTTGTTCCAAAAATCCCAGCTATCTAAATCGTTCCACTCTCCTGCAGTTATAACACCAGGTTGAAGATTTTGCCCATCTCCAGTATTTTCGGATTCGGAAAATCCATCGTCGCCAAAATCCTTTCCGCATCCAAGGAAAAGAAGAAAAAACAGGGGGATTAATACAACTAAAACCTTTTTCATAATCTGTGTATTTATCTATTTAAGGGTTGTTCTAGCCATTCCTCAAGCGTTTCATATATCATCTGCTTCATATCATCGGGGAAACTGTGTATTCTGGTTCGATGGTCGCCCATAGGGTTTACAAAGCGTATTGAGTTTGTGTTACCGCCCGGTTGGGCTGCGGATGCACTCCAGGGATCGTACTCGCCATAAATGTATAGCATATTGTTGGCCTGGGTTTTCACCCACTTATCAACCTTTTGCATACTCTCGGGATTAAACGTGGCTTTATGCCCCTTGGGCATGGTAAAATCGAAGGTGATATTTGTGGTGTCGGACAAATATTCGTTCCAAGGTTCAACCTCGTAGCCATACGAGCCAATTTCGGTCATCGCTTGATAAAAGTAAGGTCTAATGGCATCAACGCCATTGTCCTCAATAAAATCGAAAGGGGCAACGCTTGTCCAGTGCGAGAACATCTCCGAGTTGGTAGCATCGGCAGTTGGAATCTCGGTACAATCAATTCCGCCCCATTGCCAAAAGGCAAAGCTGTACTCAAGTACATTCACATCGTAGGCACGGTTTATACCAAAACCAAACGTGTAGTCTTTATCTGCTGCGTGCTGCTCAAGTAAGGGCATAAGCTTATCCTTGCGCTTAAAAAGTTCCTCCTGAAAATCTGAAACCCGATTGCGGCACTCAGGCGTTCCAACATTTCTGAGGAATGCGTAAATGCGTGTATCCTCGCTGCTGTAGTTTAGCGGGGCCACGTAGGGGATGCTCACATCAACATCATCGGTATAAAAATATCTGTGAAAAATGGTAGCCTGCCCACCCTTGCTAATGCCAGTAGCAACCCATTTGCCTTTATAGAATGGCTTAAACGATTTAATAACCGTGTGATGATCGGTAGCGGCTTGGTATATGTTAAGATATTGCCAAGGAATGCTGTCGGCAGGTCGGCTATTTTCGAAAAAGCGATGCTCAATATTTATTTGATTTGCATTTAGCAGTTTGGCCGGTTCGGTTGGCCAGTGCGAATATATCTTGTAACCTTCGATAGCAACAACCATAGGGCTTTCAAAATCTTTATGATTATAAACCACCCGCAACGGGAATTTGCCAGCCTTAGGGTTTTTGTGATCGAGCGGCATTGAGAACCACAGCTCCCACGTTTCGGCAAATAGGGTTGTATCGCCCTCAATTTGCTTTAGGCTGTCGATAGATGATATGCGCGAAAGCACATCGTGAACCGTCTCGGGATTGGGGGTGCAACCTGCTTGCATTAGCGCTAATAGCGCAATAGGAAGTAGGGATAGGCGTAGTTTTAATAGGGTTGTTTTCATATACATACTTTTTAAGATTTGCTAAAATACCATGCTAAAGTTTAACGTGTAGGCTTCATGCTGACGGCCAAAGCTAAGATTCACCTTTTGGGTAAATGGCTTTGCAAATATATACGAACTGGCAATGCCCACCGCTGCGCCACCAAGAATATCCCAGTAGTCGTGCTTATTGGCGTGCACCCTTGTGTAACCCGTATATCCGGCCAGCAGGTAGGCAGGCACTCCCGCTTTCCACCCAAACTTACGGCGGATAAACTCAGCGCCCATAAAAGCCCGCGAGGCGTGCCCCGACGGAAAAGCGTGGCTCTCGCCATTGGGTCGCTCCTTGTTAATAAGATACTTTAAGCCGTAAGTTGCAACGGTGGAGACCCCAGCAGCCCAAATAAACTGTTTGCTCCCGGCTAGTTTCTCCTCGGGCCAAACAATTGTGGCGCCAAAAGCAGCACCGGGCAGGGCCAAGTGCAGAATATCGCCCGATAGCTCAACCCAATCGGTTTGGGCTTTAAGGTTTAGGCTAAAAAGAAGAATAAGGGTAATGGTAATGAAAAATCGCATTAAGAATATTTTTGGTTTGATATTAAATGTATTGAATTAGGCACTTAGCAAATATGATTAATAAATATAAGATGGGGTTAAAACCCCTTTACTCTCTATGTTATATAAATCCGCTCACTAAAGTGAACGGCAACTTATACATAAATTTCAATTCTGCTGGCTGTTTATTGCCGTCTGCTTTAGCTGACGATTTTTGTATGTCGCAATTAAAAAGGGCTTTAGCCTCATCTTTGTTTGTATTTGTTAAACGCCTAATTCAATTATATTTTTTTCCATCGCTTGCAGTTAGTAAGGATTCCTTACCAACTGAATTTTCCTCGAGCTTTTTTTCTTTAAAAATGTTTGAGATATGCAGTGTAATATTGTTTCTTGTAGTTTGAAATAATTGAGCCATTTGGTTTTGAGTTAACCAAACTGTTTCATCTTCAATTCTTACCTCTAAACTTACTGATTTCTCATCAGCTTGATAAATAATTATTTCGTCTTTCATAAAAAGCTAATCAAATTATCCATCTTAATACTCTCTTCACAAAATTAAGTATTTATTATACATAGGTTCTTAAGAGAGTTGTTGGAATAAATTTCTGAGACTTATAACCACTATGTCCTAAATACTATACAACTGAAAATATAATATTTACTATCATACGAACCCCTATTACCCAGATCACAATCACCACCCCACCTAAAACCCACCAAGCACCAAAGTTACCAAAAATGGTACAAGTACGGTAAGCACAATGCCATGAAATAGCGACACCATAGCATACTCCTTACCCGATGCTTTTGATATAATGGGTAAAGTAGTATCCATACTGGTTGCTCCGCCCGAGGCTATGGGTGCAATTTTACCGAAAAAAGTTGCAAATATTGGCGCAGCCAAAAGGGTTATTACCTCGCGCATTACGTTGGCCAGCAGGGCAACTACGCCCAGCTCCTCTCCCCGCAGCTCGGTAATAAATATGCTCGATAGGCTGTAGTAACCAAATCCATAGCCTACGGCTAGGATATCGTAAAAATTAACATCGGAGAGCAGGAGGTAAGCCCCGCTAACGCCCAGTGTGGTACCCACTACGGTAACCAATGGAACCACCAAAATTTTGAAATTAAACTGAGCCAAGGCCTTAAGCGAGTTGGGGTCGGCACCAATACCAATACCCACCAAAAACATCAACAGGTAAAGTGCCCAGTGGCTAAAATCGTTATGTATAAGCACATCAGGGATAAACTGGAATAGCCCCAGCACCACGCCCGCTGCAAAAAACGACAGTATTATAAGGCTACCCTTCATGCTCAGTATCTTTGGGTGCAAACCATAACCTGTAAGCTAGCCACGCCAACAAAACGCTACCCAGCACGCCACCCATTGATATTAGCAATGCCTTTAGACCAAGAGTAGGCAAATTTTTTACAATTACCTCATTGGTTCCAATGGCAATACCAAGCAAAAAAAGCAGTAGGTAAATAGCCCACATGGTGAGCCTATCGGCCAGTTTAACCCAACGCTTACGGTTGCGAATTAGATAACCTAGGGCAATCCCCGCACACATTATGATGATTACGGTGAGCATTCTGCTGTAAGCTTAGAATAGAGGCGATGGATATTCCCCTTTCTCTACCAGCTGTTTTAGGCTGTTCATCACCACGGGCTTGTCGCCGGGGTAAGTAACACCAAACCACTGCGAGGTGGTGGGTAGCACCTTGCAGGTTGCATTGCCATTTTTTATAAGATGATTTACCACCGTTGGGATGTAGAACTCGGCCTTGGGATTGGCCAGCGAACCACTTAGAAACTCATTTAGCATTGAGTCGATATGCCCAAAGAAGTTGGGTGTAAATCCCCAGAAATTCATCGATACCAAGGAGTTTTCATCCACATTAACCATATCGCCGCTCTCGTTTTTAAACTTCACATCGCTGTCAATACGCTCAATGTGAGTGCGCTCCACCACATCGCTTAGGAAAGAATTTTGATCGACCGTACAAACGCCACGCGAGACTGAGCCCTGATCGCTTAATGTATTCTTAAGATGATAACCTACCATGAAGTACTCGCCCTCCTGCAACGATGGGTTGGCTAGCGCCTTGGCAAGCACGCTAAAGGCATTGGCACCATAAAAATCGTCGGCATTAATAACGGCAAAAGGTTCTTTAACCACATTGCGACAAACCCATACTGCGTGAGCAGTACCCCAAGGTTTTACCCTATCGGGCGGACAAGCAATGCCCTTGGGTAGCATATCGAGTTCCTGAAAAACAATTTCGTAGGGCACCTTGCCATCGAAATGCTTGCCGAATACTTCAAGAAAATCGTTCTCAATATCCTTGCGGATAACAAATACCACCTTACCAAAGCCCGCGCGAAGCGCATCAAAAACAGAATAATCGATAATGGTTTCGTCATTAGGGCCAACGGCATCAACCTGCTTTAAACCTCCGTAACGGCTACCCATTCCGGCAGCAAGAACTATTAGAGTTGGTTTCATCATTAAATTCATTTTAAAAGATTGAATACAAAAATGGGGGAAATGGGCGAAGAAAAAAAATGGGTGTCGATGTTTTTGTTACAACGGCATTGCTAGTGGATGTTTTTTAACGGAATAATATCGGTTGTATGCTGTCACACTTGTTTCAAACACGACGCTGACAGGTTACCTGCCTCTTGCAGGGAGTTTCGCACCCGGTCTTCTTTTCTAGAAAGTCGTAAGTTTACCTCCAATAATTCAATCTTATATGACGCTGACAGGTTTTTCAAACGCTATCAGGTCATCTTGTAACAAGCAATTTACAACTTCCCCTCGTAATACTTCGTTTCAAAAAAAATCAAAAAAGTGGTGGCCGATTATCATTTAAATCTCTACCACCTTTACACCCGCCTTGGCCATATAACCCCTGACCGACATCACCGCTTCGCGATGGTTACCACAGGGCGTAAGGGTTTCTTTAAGTAAATCGATTGAATTATCGATATACTCGGGGTTAAAATATCCAAAACCCTCAATCTTTCCATTCATCACCTTAATAAAAGAACGCTCATCGGTATGCCGACCATCGTCTACCATTATAAAACTTCGAACACCTAAGCTTTGACTGGCAATGGCATTCTGCACACGCTGGTTGTAATCATGTGTTGGCTCCTCGCCTATGCATGCTCCATGACATTTGCCAATTTGATGATGGAAACAAGCATTAGTAGATTTGTACAACCCGCATAACTTCTGGCAAAGCGAGTAGTCCTCAACCATTCGGTAAAGGAATGCTTGCGCTTCGGCTTGGTTGTCGAAGCTAGCTATGGGAATGTCATCGTCTTTTGAAATTGTATCTACACTCAGGTTGATGTACCCATTTGCATCGGTATTTTTAAAAATACCGACTTGGGAGTTTCTGCGCCTACCGCGTTTATTGTATTTGGGCAGATGCTCCTTTATGGCATCGGCCTCCACCAATAGAGCAATAAGTTCGCTACCGGTTAGTTCGAACCCAATATCGGCAATTTGCGAAAGCATTTCGGTAGCTCGCTTGGTTTTGGGCCGAGCGGTATGATCGAGTACCCGTTTACGGATATTTACGCTTTTGCCTATGTATATTATTTTTCCATCGACATCGTAAAGGTAGTAAACCCCTGTTGCCTCAGGCAAATCGGCAATGGTTTTTGGGTTAAGGCTGGGGGCTAGTGAGGTTAGAATGTCTTGCCCCTCGGTGGCCAAATTGGGCGAAATATGAAGTAATTCCTGAAAAAGTTTTACTGTGGCCAACGCATCACCTGCTGCACGGTGCCTTCCGTTTATGGATATTCCCAGATTATCGCAGATACTACCAAGGCTATACGAGGGGTAACCCGGCATATGCTTGCGCGAGAGCCTAACAGTACAAAGTGTTGGTCGGTTGTAATCGTAACCCAACCGCTTAAACTCAGTTTGAATAAACTTATAGTCGAACGTAACATTGTGAGCTACAAAAGTTGCCCCTTCGGTAATCTCCACAATTCTGCGAGCCACCTCGTAGAAGCGGGGCGCATTGGCCACCATCTCGT
>DDWD01000190.1 GCA_002345825.1 Bacteroidales bacterium UBA2295 | reverse complement strand
TTTGATCCTTTGCCTAACTCAGAATTTACCCAAATTTTACCGCCAAGTAATTCAACATAAGCTTTTGATATGGATAGGCCTATTCCTGATCCTCCGAATAACTGATCTTTGGTAGTTTCGACCTGACGGAAGCGAGTAAATATCACATCCTGCATATCTAACGGAATCCCTATTCCTGTATCCTCTACGTAAAACTCCAGATGGCTATCTTTAGCTATGTATCCAAATTTGACATAACCCTGCTGAGTAAATTTAAGGGCGTTGCCTATTAGGTTACTGAGTACTTGTGTTAGCTTGGTAGCATCGGTTACAATATTTGCATCATTGTCGGTCAGTGCGGCTTTTATACTTAGTGTAACCGATTTTTCAAGGGCTTTGTGGAAAAATTGGTCACTTATAAGCTTACATACGGAGTTAATGTTTATTTCTGTTTCCTGAATTTTTTCTAATCCAGCCTCAATGGAGGCAATGCACATTATATCATCAATAATGGCAAGGAGCTGATCGCTACTCTTGATTATGATATCTGTAAATAGCTTTCGTTTCTCAGTCTTCAAATCGGGATCGCAAAGAAATCCAGAAAAGCCCACTATGGCATTCATAGGTGTTCGTATTTCATGCGAGATATTATGTAGGAATGCAGTTTTTAAGCGGTCGCTCTCCTCGGCTTTCTCCTTGGCCTCTATCAGTTCCATCTCAGTATGCTTGCGTTCGGTGTTGTCGATAGAGATACCTATGATGCCCGTGAGGTTGCCCTTTGAGTCAGTTATTGGTGTATCGGTAACGTATGCAGGGAAAGTACTTCCGTTTTTTCGCTTTACATGAAATTCTCCAGCCCAAACCTTTCCTGCGCTCAGCTGTTTCATAATTTCAATGGCCTGCTCGTTGGATTGTAGGGCAGGGGTTAAATTGATAATATTCTCGCCAATTGCTTCTGTAGCCGACTACCCGTAAATACTCTCTGCAGCATTATTCCAGTAAATTACTTTACCCAGCAAATCAGTAGCAATAACAGCCTGACCCACATTATTTATCAGGTCAGCCTGAAATTTTATTTCGTCTTGTATCTTTTTTCGTTCGGTATTGTCTCTGATATTGCATTGGATTACCTTTGCATTATTGGCCAGATAAACATTGCTCACGAATTCAACATGAACTATTCGTCCATCTGAGGTTTCAAGAGGTAAATCATCATAGCGAACGTATTCATTTTGTTGCAATTCCAAAAACTTCTCTTTGTTCTCATACACATCCTTAAATGAACCTATTTCCCATATCGATTTTTCAATAAATTCATCGCGCGAATAGCCCAGTAGGTTAACTAAGAACGGGTTTACGTCGACAATTTTCCCAGTCTCGGAATCGAGAATAAGGATTCCGTCTTTGGCCGACTCAAACAGCCGGCGGTAGCGGGTTTCCGAAAAGTTTAGCGCATCCTCTGTGCGCTTGCGAGAGGTTATATCTTGCGAAATTGTTGCAATAATCTTTTTCCCTTTCTCATCAAGAATACGCGATGAGTTCCACAATACGGTTTTGATACACTGGTCTTTTGTTAAAATATCTATTTCTATTACGTCATGTTCATCTTTCAAATGATTTTTCAGCAATGCAAGTGTGGCAGCAACTTTATCTTTAGGAAATAGCAACTCAATTTTTTTGTCGATAACCTCGGCTGAATCGTATCCGCTCAGCTGTTCGAATTTGCGGTTAAACCGTTTTATTACAAGGGAAGCGTCCCATATAATAATTGGTGCGTGCATAAAGTTTAACAGCGTATTTAAAAAATCACTTGTTGCCCGATGTTTTTCTTTTAAGGTGTTCTCTTTTTCTTTCCGTTCCGTAATATCCTCAATGGCAAGCAAAATAACTTTCTCATTACCAAAAGCCCTTTTTACCTGCCGTGCATTTAAAAGCATCACCCGTTTACCAATGGTAGTGAAGTGGTGTTCAACCTCGTAGTTATCAAATGACTCCTTTTCGGGAATTATCTCCTCCAGCAATTCCTTTAGCCTAGGAATATCCCATTGGCGATTCCCCAGCTGGTAAATATGCTTACCTATGGTTTCAGTGGCTGTTACCTTGAAAAATTCGTAGAATGATCGGCTGGCCTTTATTACCCTAAGGCTTTTATCAATGGCAAGCAAAGGTTCTCGCACTGTATCAACTATATTTTCAGTGAGTTTATTCAGCTCATCTGTTGTTTTTTTTATTTCTGCGAGTTCTTTTCTGGTTTTTTCGAGCACAGCTTCCGCCTCTTTTCGTGCAGTGATATCGCGTATTTGGCATTGGATAACCTTAAAGTTGTTTGCCAGGTATACATTGCTTACAAATTCAACATTGATTTTACTACCGTTTGATGTTTCCAGAGGCAAATCGTCGTATCTTAAATACTCCTTTTGTTGCAATTCCAGGAATTTTTCCTTGTTTTCAATAATATCCTGAAATGCACCAATATCCCATATCGATTTTTCAATAAATTCGTTTTTTGAATAGCCCAGCAAATCTATAAGGAATGGATTAACATCAACTATCTTCCCTGTGTCGGCATCAAGGATTAAAATCCCATCCTTTGTCGATTGAAACAGGCAACGGTAACGGGTTTCAGAAGCATATAATTCATCCAATAGGGTTGGCTCCTTTTTCTCCTTATCGTCTTTTGCTGTTGACTTTTTCATGGCGCTTTAGATTTAATCATGGTTGTTCGCATTTTCATCAGATTACTTAAACGAACTTGCTTGCTGGCATATGCATTATGTGCGATAAGTGCTTGTGAGTATTTTTTTAACTCGATATGAGCACTTTCCTGATGTAAGTTGTTTACTTTGATGTGTTTATTACGGTTTTAGCTCAAATAGTTTTCTTAGTCATTCTAGTTGTTCTCATCAATTCTATCGCGCTTTTCTATACTATCTTTTGGGAGCATCAGCATTTAGTTCATCCATTTCTTGGTAAACTTTAGCTAGATGTTTGGGAAGTTCGCCCTTGTAAACAATTTTGTAAAATGAATACCCGTTGTAGGGAGTAGTAATCTTTTCGGGATGTACAGTAACATGGTTTTCAACCCCTTTTTGCATAAAGCGATCCATAAACGAGTTTTTCCTTTCGTTGCTCAAGCCGATAAGCTTTGCATCTAGATTAGCAGAACCAATTAGTGCATTACACTTATTTTGTAGTGTAAACAGCCGGTTGTTGTTAACCTGTTTATCTATATACCCAACGAATAGTGAATCTTTAACCGACATTTTATTCACTTTTAATGAATCGGTACGGCTTAGTGTGTGGTCGTTTGAGCTATTCGATAGTAAAAAATACTTCCTTTTGGCTTCAAAGTAACTAATGTGCTCCAATTCTTTTGTGGCATATACAATGGGATATATCTCAATTGCAGCCTCGGGGTTTTTCTGTAAATGATCAACCAGCTTGCTTATAAACCGCTTCTGCTCATTGATTAGAGTGCTTTGTCGGAACTCCCATTTCAGGGTAAGCGATTTTTCTATCTTAGCTTCAGCATCTTTCACTAAACCACTAAACGATGTGGCGGTTGGCTTAGTAAATAGATTTTTGGCTACCTCCGCTATAACATCTTTCCATATAAATTTTGAGTCTTTCAGATTGCCTGTAATGGGTATTTCAAAATCAACCGCATTGTTTTTTCCTCGAGCAAGGTAGATGATAAAGGGTAGGGGGAGCCAATCATTCTCATCGTTCTTTAAGCGCTTCCCTAATCGTGGGTCAATTACAAGTAGATGATTTTTGCTTTCAATTTCTCCTTTTTCAACTTTCCACTTACCGTTTAGCACCAGTGTTCCACGGTCCAGAGGATAGGAGGTGTGAGCAATGGTAATTGGGTTGAACAATGAAGCGGGAACCCCTTTAAGATCGTATTTCAGGTCGAAATCACTTTTATCCTTGGGGTTTATGCTTACGCTGGCCGATAAACTCCCGAATGGGTGAATTCCCGATTTTAGGTACACTTGAACCCTATCTCGGGTTTTAAAAATTGAATCGGCCCTTATATATAATGGATTAGCCTCGATTGAGAATTTTTCGCTCTGGGTGTAGTCGTTGTATTCAACAATTCCATTGACAATTGCTACTTTATTGAACTCGAAATCGCTTTTAGGTAGATTTATTCTGAGAGCTTTTATCAGATCGACGATTTTAAGAATTAGGTTGAACCTGGTTGTGTCCTCTTGAACTTCGGTGATTTTGGTCCAGTTTTGTCCGAACATCGATTGAAAGTTGTCCGAAAAATCGTAACGCTCGTACTTTATGTAGGGTTGAGTAAGTATTATGGAATCGTATTGATAAATCAGATCCTGAGGGTTCATCTCAATAACGGTAAGCACCAGCTGGTTGAATGAGGCGTAGTCGTCATCGGGATTTTTTGCTAAATGAAAATCATTAATCACCAGTAAGCCCTTGTTGGTTATCGTTTCGGGATCGTTAATCTTGCCAAACGATAAGAAATCTGCATCGAGGGTTGCTCTTAAGGCTCCGTAATTGCTCAGCTCTTTAAAGTATTGATCAATTAGTTCTAAATCGAAGCTATTTACTAGAATTGCAAGGTTGTACTCCTTGCTACGCAGGTTGAATGTGAGTTTCCCTTTTATGCCCCCGGTACCCGATTTGGCGAGAAACGAAAAATTTGTGGCAATTGAGTCTGAATCCCAGTGCTTACCATCGCTATCAATATTTATTTTGTTGATACTATAGCTAATTGGTATTACTTTTTCTACATAGTGAAACTCTCCATCTACAATCTCAATATCTAAAACGCTAACCCTATTGTTGGTGGAAATTGTATCATTTTTTGGGATCGATAATTTTTGAATTAAGTCGTTAATGTTTGCATCTGTCTTATTTTGAATTACTTTTCCTTTGAGCCGATTTAGCTTTAGACTAGAAATCTCAATAGTTCTCGACATTAGCTTGAGCATTGCAACGTTAGCGCTTAGCCCTTTTGCCGAGAAGAAAATGCTATCGCTTACCGTTAAGCTAGGCAGGTTGCCGGATTCATAAATTTTTAGATTTTGAAGATGGATATACCCTGAAAAAGGATTAACATATGCTCGGCCTATGGTGATTTGCCTGCCAGTGTACTCCTCGTCATACTTCTCAATCAGGTATTTTGTAGCGAACGAAAACAATAGAATCAGTATCACCACAAGTAAAATGATAATACCGAAAATGCTAATTGTTGTTGAAAGAGGTCTTACTCTACTATTAATTTCTTGGTGTTTCATAAATCTAGATTATAAGCGACCGGGGGTGTTTATGTTACTACAATTGTGTGCATTGTATTTGCCGTAACTTGATTATTCCATAAATTAATCAATGTGAGTTTGGTTTTTTTGCTCGCAATAAAGTGTACTGTTTTTTTTGTAGGCAACAACTAAACCCTTTTCTTAGTTGGAACAATAAATAGGGGAATGTTAGATTGTTGCAAGACCTTTTCCGTAACACTTCCCATAATTACACTCTCCAGCCATTTTTTGCTGTGCGAGCCCAACACAATGATATCGATGTGTAGCTCTTTGGCGGTTGCAAGTATCGATTCGGCAAAATCGCCGCTTTTCACAACCGTATGAATTGTTTTATCGCCAAGGTGCTGCCTTGTTTTATCGAGATATTGCATTGCCGCTTTTTTTAGCGCCACCTCACTATCAACCTGCAGGTTACCAAACTCAGATTCGGGGTAACCGGCAAAACCCATTACCGTGACATGGCCCACTGACTCGAAATTTACTGGATCGGATATTACATGAATCAGGGTAACCTCAGCTGCCATTGCCTTAGCCAATGCGAACCCCTGCTCTGCCACTTTTTGAGCGGTGGGATCGTAATCCAAAGCAAATAGAATTTTTGTTGTTTTTGTTGTTTTCATGCTAACCATTATTTTATGCGATTTATATTTAGGGAATATGTTTTACGCTATCGACCAAGTACTTGGTGTCGCCTTTCCAAAAAAGCACCCCATTCTTCTGCCTATAGTGCACCATTACTCTTTGTCCTTGAATTGTGTCGAGATGTTTTGCTAGATTTTGATCGGTAACGGAGAAGTAAAACTTTTCCGATGCCAGCGCAACATCAACACTGCTGGTTACGCTGCTTAGCACCATCTCGCCCTCGTAGGTTTTAAAAATTGTGCCTTTGTGGGAGAATTTCTGCAGAAGTCCAGCCCTGTAACCATCGCTAAAGGTTAGAAAGTATTTCCAGTAGATAAATATGCCAAAGCCAAGTATAATGATAACCAGCATCCAGTTGAATGCTCTGCGGCCTGCCCGTTTAATCTTTATCATGGTTGAGGTTCTATCAGTATACATGGGTTTACTTTAGCTTTGTGAAACATCAAAATCACTCTAAAAACTTGTGGTTGGTTTATACCTCCTCGCAACCAATTCGATCCTCCCAATAGCATTATTGCTACAATAACATGAAGAGCAACAATAATGTAGATAGCCATTCTGTTGACGAGGTGTGTTTTTTCTCAGTTCGCTATCATTAGTATCAATTTACAGCGGTTGCATAAGAACACAGGATTTAAAACTCCTCAACCTCGGATTGAAGTTCTTTAGCAGTTTTCCCTAACTTGCTGGCTATGGTTTCCAGCAAATCGTTTATGCTATTATGTCGCCGAATTAAGTCGGCTTTAGTTAATTCAGGGTACATTATTATTAGTTTACCTACAACAGTTTCCCAGTTTCTGTAATCAATGCTATGGCCCATAATTTTTAATTTTGATAATTGTTATTGTTGTACAATTGATTGAAAAAAATGGACGATAAATAGAATTAACCACCCGGTAACACAAACTGTATGTTTACTTAAATGATGAGTGCTAAACAAGATTTAGGGTAAACAAGCCGGAGGTTTTTTCAAGAGTTCGTCCCCTATAGTACGTCACTTACCAACCCTACATTTTAATTTAATAGCAATACAATAAAAATACCTGCAGATCATACAAATTGCGTTACATTATTGTTTGCAATAGTTACATCTTTCACATATGATCTTGAGAATGCTAAAAGCAGTTGGTTGCTTAAGTTTGCTAAACTATCAATAGCTGAGTGCTATGGATAGATATTTTTGCAACGGATATTCTAATTGTGTTTTGGGTAGTAGTCGGGTGCTTATACATTATCCATATACCAATTCAGCGTATCCTCAAGCTTCTTATTTTTCAAGATGGTTTTAATGGCTTTTTTAAGCCTGAAATTTGCCGTCTCGCTTTTTACAATATAGTCGTATGCATTATGTTTCATACAGTTTACGGCAACTTCAATTTTATCTTGAGCTGAGAGTATTATTACCTGAATGTTGGCATTATACACCTTAATCTTATCAAGCGTTTAGCCCGTTCATAGCACTCTTGTTTACTCCATCGAGCAGGTAATCTAAAATGATAATTTCGGGTTTGTGCTCAAGGTTTTCAACGCATAATTCGCCCGTGGCAAACGACATAATCTCGTATTCGGGACAATCAAGGAATTCGAGTTCCAAAGATTTTAGGTATAACGCATCATCATCTACCAGAAAAATCAACCTCTTCACATCTTTCTTCATCTGTTTTAAATTTTTTAATTATCTGATAATGAAGAGTTAAGTTGTGTCTTCATCTTCAGTAGGTCTCGATGGATTATAAACATTTTAGCATGTGCTTCAAAAATTGTAACAATCCAAGATCGTTTTATTCGTTCTCACTTTTAAATCCAGCAACCTCTTGTTGTAATTCGATACAGGCTTGGGTGCAAACCTCACCAATTTTATCAACCAATTCGGTTATCCCCTGCGATTGTACCTGAGCTCTTGCATACTCCTGTACCGTTTTGGCCATATCTTCAATATCGGCACTAATGCCTACAATTAAGAACGAAGGGATTAGCTTGTGAACCGCAGAGTATAGCGATTCCCAATCGTTGTTTCTAAAACCCTTTTGCATTGCAGAAACTAGGGGTGGTGTTTGCTCTAGATAAAGCGATATCATCTTCAACAGCAGCTGAGGATCCGATTTTGTGCGTAGAGTTAGATATGCCAAATCGGTATACTTTACACTTTCGGACTTATTGTTGTTATTTGCATTTGTGTATGTAGCTAGCAATGGTTTTTTAACTAAGCTTACAATTTTACTGTACAGCAGCCTTTCGTTTACTGGTTTTGCAATGTAATCGTTCATACCTACCGCTTTGCATTTGGCTAAATCGACCGTAGTAACATCGGCGGTTAGCGCTATGATTGGTATTTTGGATTTTAGCTGCTTGCGAATATGCTCTGTTGCTTCAAAACCATTCATCTCCGGCATTTGCAAGTCCATGAGAATTATGTCGTACGTACCCGATTGTAACTTTTCAATTGCTATTCTCCCATTAACAGCAATATCGCACCCAAATCCAAAGTCGTCTAGTAGCGTTTTCATTAGCAGCTGGTTAAGGGCAATATCCTCCGCTACTAATACCCGTACATCGTTATACTCAATATTCAGGTCTTCATCACTGGTATCTAATTCGGCTGGCTCGTTTGTTTTTAGAAAACTCAAAGTAAAGCTGAAAGTCGATCCTTGGTCGATTATACTCTTTACCCTTATGGTTCCCTTTTGGGCTTCAACAAGCTGTTTTGCAATGGCAAGTCCCAGACCGGTACCACCAAATAAGCGCGATGTTTCACTCGATGCCTGTTGAAAATTTTCGAAAATCTTTTTTATTTTATCTTCGGCTATTCCTATTCCAGTGTCGGTAACAGCAAATTCAATTGTTACTTTTTCTTCGTCCTCTTTGAGCAATCTAATATGTACAGTAATTCGTCCACGGGTAGTAAACTTAACGGCATTGCTAACAAGATTTAGGATAATTTGGTGCAGCCGAACAGGGTCGCCGACCAATACCTCGGGGATTCTGCTGTCGTATTCTTTTATTAGCTCTAAGTTTTTTTCCTGAATCTTTGGCTCGAACAAATGTAGCATTGCCGATATTGAGCTGGACATTTTAAAAGGTATTTGCTCAAACGACATTTTTCCTGCATCAACCTTTGATAGGTCGAGAATATCATTAATTAGC
>DDWD01000144.1 GCA_002345825.1 Bacteroidales bacterium UBA2295 | reverse complement strand
AGCAGCAAGAGCATACTTCTACAGCTGCAAAAGGGACGGTTTATAGAGGAGTCGTTTACAATAGTTGATAATTACGATAAGCAGGGGAACCCAACGGGAACAACGGTACATCTTAAAATTCCTTACAGAACATAGATACTAGCCTATAGCTTCAAATAGTTTAGCAGCTCATCCTTTTTGCTTTCGCCAACTTTTACCGTCATGCCATTGCTCATGGTGAGGTATGCACCGCGCCCTCTTTGGTACTTTACAACGTGCTTAAGGTTTACCAACGACGATTTATGCACCCGCACAAAAAGTTTGGCTTTTAGCAACTCCTCGTAGGTCGATAGCCCCTTGGATGAAACCACTTTTTTGCCATCCACGGTATGGAACTCGGAGTAGTTGGTGTCGGCCTTGATAAAGACAATATCGTCAATCATTATAAAAATTAACCCATCGAGGGTGGGGATAAAAACTCTGTCGTCGAGCGCATTGGGTTGCTGCTGGTTGCTTCTAGTCCCCTTTAGCTCGAGTTGAGCCCTGGCCTTTTTTACGGCACTCTTCAGCTCCTCAATATCGTAGGGTTTTAGGATATAGTCCACTGCCGATGCCTTTATGGCCTGTAGCGAGTACTCGCTGTAAGCCGTGGTTATAATAACCTCAAAGTCATCCGTGTTGGTTCGCTTAAGCACATCAAAACCGCTTTCCTCCTGTAGGTTGATATCAAGAAACACAATGCTGGGTTTCTCTTGGTATATTTTCTCCACGGCATCATCAACATTGCTGGCAATGCCAATCAGCTGCAAATCGGTAAATAGGTTCGTGAGGTATCCCGACAGCAGCTGGGCCGATTTTGAGTTGTCCTCAACAATTAGGGTTTTAATCATAGGGTGTGAATAATTGAATCCGCACAATGCGCTCAAATTTAACACCAATTTGGTTGAGACGCAATAGTGTGGATTATTTAAACCCTATTCTCTGTGAGGCTAGTTCACACCAAAGCTGTAAGCAAATGTGAACAGGAAGTAACGACCAGGGGATAGAAGTCCCTTCTTGTCAATATAGGGATTATCGAAAATATCAAACACATCCATCGATAACTTAGCGCCCTTAAACTCTTTCCATACCCGAAGATCAAGAGTATTCCAAGGTTTAATGTGGTGGCTGTTAATATCATCGCCCCACTGCTTACCCGTGTAAATCCATATAATGCCAAGATTAACAATGCGTTCAGATAGTAGGAATACCTCTATTGATGCCTGTTCCTGTGGCACCTCAGCCAAACCATTTCCTGTAAGATCAACATCTAACTGCGGGTTAACATCGTACCCCGTGATGGTTGAATGATTAAAAGAGAAGTTAGCCCGAGTGAAGAGCCATTTTGTAGGTGTAAACCTAAGGGAAAATTCACCCCCATAAACATCAACAGAAGAAATGTTTTTGCGCATAACGATGGGCCGAATATCATCTGCTCCCGTGTCAATTGAGTCGCCTGTTGAAACAAAATACTGAAAATCTTGTCCTTTTGAGTAGAATAGAGCAGCATCGAGTTTTAGGCTTGAGCCAATTTTAATATTTCCACCCACCTCATAAGTAACCAGATGCTCGGGTTGAAGGTTGGGGTTTGCCAGCTTAAATCCTTTTGATATTCTTCGCGACGACACCAAATCATCGAGTTTTGCAGGCATAAATCCCGATGAGACAGAAACATATGTGCTAAGCCATTGGTTAGGAATGTATCGAATACCGAGTTTGGGATTAAGGGAGAACCAGCTATTCTTTCCAAAGTTTGAAGTAGTATCGGAGGTAAAACCTGTGTTGCTGGTGGGGTTTTTTACATCAAGTAGCCCATCGTAAAATGTTGCATAGTCGAAACGCAAACCGGCCAAAACCTTAATCTTTCCATTTAGTAAAGTATGCTCATCCTGTATAAATGCTGCGCCAAAAGTAACCTTACCGTCGCGTTGAATAATATCGGTTGAGGTTCTGTAGATATCAATGGCATTCATATAGCCGTGCTTAGCATCAACCCCGAACATTAGCTGGTTGTTGGGGACAATTTTGCGCGACAGGTTTGCCCAGATACCAATATCACCCGATTGCTGGTCGGTGTGGTATATTCGGTAATTATCACCGGTTTTGTTTAGCGATTCGTTTTGCCTATCGTAAACCTCGCGCTGGGCAAATCCATAAATATCAAACTTAAAATTTTTGATATACCCTTTGTAGCCTAGGTGAAGCCTGTTGGTGGTGTAAGCATCGTAGCTACCATCCGATAGATAAACAGCCCTACCAGCCCCCCTTTTATCGGAATAAATATTGGTTCCAACGTAGAATGATGTGCTGTCGGTGAATGGGAGCAAGGCCTTAATGTTAATCCCTTTTTCGGTAAGGTAAAGAGGGACATTGGTAGAGTCCCGTATTTCTGGCGGTTCGGCAATGTACCCATCGCCATCGCGCCAAAAACCGCTGGCCATAATGCGAATTTCCTGGTTGAATAGGGTAGTGGTACCTCCAAGGGACGACTTTACCCCCTTAAAGCCAAATCCACCCGCCTCAGCACCCACAGAGCCGTAAAATTTCTTGTCGGCGGGTTCCTTGGTTCGGATATTAATTACACCTGCCATGGCGTTATTGCCAAATAGTGCTGATGATGGGCCGTGTACCACCTCAATCTGCTCCACAATATCGGGTGATATAAGACTCCAGTTTATAAAGCCATATGATGTTTTGTTCAGGGGTGTTCCGTCGTAAAGAATTAAAACACGGTTCGAGCCATCGAGCCCACGCATCGAAACCGATGCGTTTTTTGAGAAAACGCCCTTTGATCTATCCACAAACAGATTGGGAATGGTACGCAGAAAATTATCCACATTGGTGGCTGGGCTAGCATTCAGCTGCGTGCTGTCTATAACTGAAACCATGGCCGGCACTTCCCATGTTGACTGAGCGCTAAGGGTTGCCGTAACCACAACCTGATCGATAGGCCAAGGACTTGAGGTAAGGCTAATTTTAGTCAGCTCTCCCCACATTGTAATGGCAACTTCAGCGTTGGAGTAACCTACGTGGGTGAATTCAAGTGTAAAGGGTGGGGTTATGGGAGGGCAAATTTTAAATTTCCCAGCTGCATCGGTTGAAACGCCTAGATTTTGACCCTTTAGCTTAACGGTTGCGCCTTGCAAGGGTTTGTTCGTTTGTAAATCGGTTACTATGCCCGTTACACAATTCTGCGAAAAGGCCGAAACGCTAATAATGAGAAGAAAAATCTTGGTTATAAATGATTTTAAATAATTCATGGTAACAACTCTTATGGCTGTATAACGATTGAAATAGTTACACTGCCGTTCTCCTGTCCGTTAATATCATACACTCTAAACATTCCAAACTTGTTGCGAGCCTCATCTTTAAACGAAAAGGTATCGCCCACCTTCAGGTTTTTTCCCTTTCGATTCCCTGATGTGTGGTACTCATCAACAAGATATATTACGCTGTTGATAGCCTCAAAATCATCCAAACTCATCGATTTGGAGATAAAACGAGAGGTGTTGCGGGTTGTCCACCCCGAGAGCCCACTGATTATGCTATCGTCGATATTTGCTCCGGGTGACGAAATGGTGTTCTCGTCGGCATCAATATTATCGTAGTAGTAAAGCAGGTTGATTAAGTTCTGGTTGTTGGAGGCATCCTGTAGTTTAAATGTTGTACCATCAGTCAGCGAGACAAAGCCCTTACCGTTGGTTACGCCCGGAGCATCTAAAACAATATCTTTGTACCAAATAGGTTCGATATCCCCTGCTGAATCGTCCAGACTAATAGTTAGCTGTAGAGTAGCCTCTTTTCCATCGATATCGCGGATAATGAACTCAATAATCTCCTCGGGATCGCTAGTTTTAGATAGCACTAAATCGCGCTGAAGCATATCGGTGTTTATGCCCTCGTCGATTACCCGACTTCCATTGCTGGATACAATAAAGTTGGTGAGCACGTGAGTACCATTTCCCACACACTTTACCTTAAATTTAAGTTCCTGAGCAGGGCCAGCAATGGTACTTTCGGTGATATACCCATCGTAAGCCATTAACTCGATGGAAGGAGGTGAGGTATTTTCCTCTTTTTTGTCGCACGAAGCAAAAACACCCAAAGTAAGGGTTAGTAATAGCAACGCAAAGGGTTTGGCAAACTTGTACATAACGGCAGGTGTTAAAAAGGGCCACATAATGCTGCAGCCCTTTAGGGTTTAGCTATTTTTTTTCTTCACTCGCTTTCTAATTTCCGATATTAACCCCACACCTGCAAACGCTCCAACAAAGCCAAAGGCGATATGGGTTAGGAAAGGAACGATATACCCATGCTTTAAAAAGCTATTGTAGGGATAAGACCCTAGAAGCAAAAATCCCAATCGTATTGTTGGTATTAGCCCATAGGCCAATCCACCAAGAAGTGCAACCAAGGGAACCCATTTTCGAAGGGTTGACCAACGGTACCAGGCAAAGTCGATTAGTGCACCCATGGTTATATACATGTAGGGTAACATAGGGTCTTTAAATCCTAGAACAGGGATAAGAGATGCCAAAACCGAGCCCGAAACTGCAACGGTGGCCGATAATCTTAAACCCGAAATGTAGCGAGCGCCCATAATAAGAAGCATAAACTCAAGCCCATGCCTACCAGGTAGATTCATTGGAAATCTAAACCTTGCGTGCAGCCATGTTGCTGTAAAACCAACTAAAAGCAAAGCCAATAGCTGAAGAGCCAGCGAAACGCTAGTTGGAAATGCTCTTGATGTAGTCCTTGTCTGCGAGTTTGTAGATGTTGTGATCATAGGAATTGGAATTATTTAGTACAATAGTAATTAGGCCATCTTTATGAACAGGACGAAACCAACCCCCGTCAAAACAAATAGGGGCATCGTGATTTACCAGTTTCCCTTCTGTGGTTATAGCTTCATGTATTTCAAGTATCTCTTTTAATTCATTTAGCGTATGGATTCCCTCAATGGTTCTTATGTCGGTACCTCGCAGACTAACAAATCGCCCATCGTTACCCGATGAACGTAAACCCACAGCGGCCATTGCACCAATTATCCCATCGTGGGTACCTGTTAAACCTATTAGACTGATATTGTGTATTTGAGCCAGATCGGCAGCAAGTTTCTTGTTAACGAGCTCGGTTTTTGCCTTGTAACCCCACTCAACAATGGCCAATGGAACATCATCCTCTTCCACCATACATAGGCCACAGTCGGAGCCAATAGCACACGAGTTTACAAGAAACGTAATCATTTCATCCCATAATTGCTTAGGATTAGCTGTGGTAACCTCTATACAAGCAGAAGAATTATGCGACGTGTAAGGAACGCGAGGGTCAAAAAGCAACTGATGACGTGTAATACCACCCGATACACCTAGCCCATTATCGTTAATATACTCAGCCATTGATCGGGCTAGGAATCCTGTCCCCCTACTTTCATTGTTATCAGTATCGTCTATGCCAACCAAATATTTATTCATCAAAGTAAAATATTGAATATGGCAAAAATACAAATCTTACATAGAGAACAATAGTTGATATGTAATATTTTGCATAATGTGTTGTAAAATATGTTTTTTGAAGTTGTATGGAATTTTTTATGCCATATATTTGTAACCGATATGCACTACAATACATATTGAAATCAACCTAAATTATTTTTAACAATGAAAGCAAAAAGATTTATTTTTTTTACAGTTGCTCTAGTTTTGGCCATTGGATTTTCGTCATGCGAGAAGTCATACACTTTAAGGCTTACCGTAAATCCTGAGAATGCGGGAACAGTAACAGGAGCAGGCGATTACTCCGAAGGCGAGGCTGTTGTAATAACTGCAACAGCAAATGAGGGTTACAAGTTTGTAAATTGGACTCAAGGTAGTGAGGAATTGAGCGCATTGCCTGAATTTACTTACACCACAACCGCAGGGAATGTAACCATTACGGCAAATTTTGTGGAACAAAAAATTGCCACTCTTGGTGCGCAGGAAAATACCGAAATTCCAGGGTTTTTATCATTTACCCAAAATGCTGTTTATACGCTTGATGAAGCGGCTCAAAACCAGTCAGATATTGATATTTTCTGCTTTTACGAGGAGGGCAACGACATTGCATTTGGAGGGCCCCAATCGAACATCAGTGGAATTTTTGGTGATGGCGATAACGATCCCGTAAACTGGGATGTTCAAAACGAAACCCGTTTTTATCAACTCGAAGACGTTGCTGTTGCCGATTTTGATGCCCTTGAAAATGGCGATGAGGCCATAGCAACATACTACAACGAGGATGAGGGACGTCGCAAGGCCAAGATGTTGACCAAAGATCAAATCTGGTCAATCAAAACCAAAATAGACAGCGAAAACGAGCTGTACGTATTGGTTAAGATACTTGATGTTACCGATGGAGCAACAGGAAACGTGAAATTTGAATACAAAACCAAGTAATCTTTTTCTCTATACTCAACCATTAACCCTGAGAGGAAATTCCTGCCTTTCGGGGTTAATACTTTTTAAAGATACAAGAGTGCTAAGGAATTAGTGCGTTTTAACTATACGAAGTGGCAATAGGTAATTGCAAACATTTTGGAGAGATGAATATAAAACATTTATTACTTCTAACAGTCGCTATGGTTTTATTCGGTTGCAAAACCGACGACCCTATGGTTACCCCTCCTTCCATTAGTTTAAAGGTTGGCGATTTTACACACCAGGGTGATGAGATTCCCATTGGTGGTAAATTATCATTTGGTATTGTAGCTAACGGAGGAGGCGAAACGCTCACCAACATCCGTGTTCAGCGTATAGCCAACGGAACAGTTACCACTGAGCTGGATCAGGGTATTTTTGTTGAGAATGATGATTATGAAGTTGAACTAAATGCAGTCAAATCGGAAGCACAGCAAGAGGAGTGGCGATTTATGGCGATGAATGCTACCCGAGATACGGCTATTACATCGCTTACCATATACCTTGGTGAGGGCACGGCCTACGGCCCAATTAAACATTTCGAATCGATTAAGATTGGTATGCAAGACAACGAAGAATACCCCCATTTTCTTGATGTTAATACAGGAACGGCTTATACCAACGAGACAGTGGTGGGCAACGAGGCAAAAATCGACATTCTAGGGTTTGTGTATCTTACTAGTGGGGAGTGGTCGCCAACGCTGAATTGTCCCAATTATTCAACTGTACCGAGTTACTATCCTTTAATATCTGATTGGGAAACCCGAAACTCTACGCTATACGACTACAACGCAACCGATAACGACCTGGTAAACCTCGATGAGTTTATTGCTGCAGCTAACGATAGCCTTTTGGTTAACTCCTATAGCCCGGGTTCCACCAGCGGTAACTGCAAGTATAGCTATACCGGAAAGCTGGTACCCTTTAAAACCCAAGAGGGAAAGTATGGTATTATTCGGGTAAAACACGCCGATACCACAACCGATGGTTATATGGATTTGGAGATAAAAATACAGGATTAAAATAAATGCTCACACCATATGGGTTAGCCTGTTGGCTGTGGGTAAAATACACGGATATATGAAAGTTAGCATATTTTTCCTCTTATTCTCCTTGTGTATGGGAGCTTTTGCTCAAACAAGTATCAAGGGAACAGTAAAAGACAAAAATACCAATAAGCCACTCGAAAGCGTGCATATCACCGTGGGCCAGAAGGGAACAGCATCAGATGCACAGGGGACTTTTACTTTGTCGGATTTAAAACAGGGGCAACATACAGTAAACGTTACCCTTGTGGGCTATAAGCCCCAGCGCAAACAGATACAGCTTACCGATAAGGAGATTAATATCGAATTTTTACTTGAGGAGGAGGATGTTTTTATTGACGAGGTGGTTGTTTCAGCAACTCGAACCGAGAGCAAAATAGGTGATATTCCGGGTAGGGTTGAGGTTATTACCCCCGAACGCATAGCCATGTCGTCGTACCAAAGTGTTGATGAGGTATTGGCATCGCTACCAGGAGTGCATACAGCACGTTCGTTTGGCCTATTCTCGTTCAGAGCAACCGTATCAATGCGGGGAGTAAGCGCAAAGGAGCAGGCCCGAACGCTTGTGCTACTAAACGGAGTGCCTGTAAACAAGGCCGATGGTGGCTCGGTAAATTGGAATCTTATATCTACAGGCGAAATAGAACGTATAGAGGTAATTAAGGGACCCGGATCGGCCCTATACGGAGGAAACGCCATGGGGGGTATTATTAATGTAGTGACCAAAAAGCCAACCCAAAAACTTGAAGGAAGCGTTTCGGCCAGCTACGGAACCTATAGCACCAAGGGTATTAACGCTAAGTTTGCAGGTAAGCTAAACAACGGTTTTTACTGGGCGGCCAATGGGCTATTTCGCAATAGTGATGGCTACATTACCCAGTCGTTTGCCGAGCAACAGGAGAACTCGTACATCGTAAAATCAACCTTTGAGGAGAGGGTTCTCCATTTTAAATCGGGGTACGATGGTGGCGAAAAATTCTCGGCAGAGATAGACTTGACCCTTTTTGATGATGTTAGAACAACTGGCGAAGAGGTATTCCAGCCTCTTGGCAATACCCGTGAGTACGACACATACCAGATTCGCTCAATTTTTAAGGGAAAGGTGGGGAAGGTAAACTGGAATGCATCTACTTTCTTTCAGCGCGAATACTACAAGCGCGTTAGCGAATGGATGAAGGACGATTACACCTGGTACGATGTGCTTTCGCTAAGGAGCGACTATGGTGTGCTTACCAGCGCAAGCTATTCTCTGGGTCGCCATACCCTCACCGGCGGAATTGATGTACGTTTAGGAGAGGTTGACGCCTCGGATGTTTACTACACATCTACCGATCAGGTTGATAACCGGGGCAAAATGGATTTTTATGGCATTTACCTGCAGGACGAGATTAGCCTTTTTGATAACAAGGTAAATGTAACGGCTGGTGTGCGTTACGATTATGCACGGTTTTACGATGGCGAGTTTGTTATTCAATCGCCCTCTGCCGAAACCGCGTTTATGTACGGGTATCAGTTTTCTGGTCAGGATCCTGTTAGCTGGGGATCTTTTAGCCCACGGCTCTCGGCTCAGTATAAACCAAGCAACACGTACAGGGTTTACGCCAGCTACAGCCGCGGTTTCCGCCCATCGGTACTCGACGATTTATGCCGATCGGGTAGGGTTCGTGGAGGTTTTAAGGTGGCCAATCCAAACTTAACACCCGAGTATCTAGATAATTTTGAGGTTGGTGGCGACTACAAGCCAGCCACTTGGATTCGGGTAGCGGCCAGCACATTCTTTTCGAAAGGGAGGGATTTTCTGTACTACGTATCAACTGGCGAAACCATTGAAATGAGCTACGGCTCTCGCCCGGTTATGATCCGCTCCAACATCTCTGAGGTTGATATTTTGGGGCTCGAGGCCGAATTTACCGCAACACCAGTTAGGCACCTCACGGTTTTTGGTGGATATGCATTTGCATCATCGAAAATTAGCGGTTATACGCCCATTGATCCCACCGATTTTAATTTAACAGGCAAGTACCTAACCGATGTGCCTATGCACTCATTCAATGCCGGAGCGTTTTTCCGTCATCGCATTTTGAATGTGGGGGTAACCTCACGCTACACGGGCGAAACCTACATAAACGACCAGAACGCCTACGACGATTGGGTGCTTAGTAACCAGCTACCTGCAAAGTTTACCATTGATGTTAAGCTATCGAGAGAGCTGTTCAAACGCGTAAACCTATCGCTTAATATTCAGAATATTCTGGATAAGAAGATTTACGAAAGTAATCTTTCGGTTGGCCCAGGCCGGTTTATTACCCTTGAGATTAAGGCCAAAATTTAATCATATTTCATTAACCCAATCAAAAATTGATATGAGAATACTACCCATTATACCAATCGCTGCTATCTGTATAGCCATGTCATCATGCAATTTAATCCCCGATGCCATTTCGGGTGCAACTAGGGGTTACAATGCCGATGGCAACAGCTTTTACCATCGTACCGATGAAATGAAGCTTAAATCAGCAGATATTTTTGTTGAAGGAGAGGTGAAGTCGCCGGGTAAGGTTAAGTACAAAAGGCACTTAAAGCGTGAGGTGCTGCATAAGCAGGCCACATTGAATAGCGAGGGTAAAATTGATTTTGTTGGGGCATACCGCTACCGGGGTTACTCACTTTTCGATTTACTAAACCCCTTTATACTCGACAAGAAAAATGCCGAGGAGTTTGTTCCCGCCACCGATGTATATATCATTATTGAAAACGATAAGGGTGAGAGGGTTACCTTCTCGTGGGCTGAATTGTATTTAGGCCATGCTATGCACCAGGTAATAATTGCCACCGAGCAGGCCAGCATTGAACCCTACAAAATTGAGGTTGATTATGCAAAGGGAAATGTGTGGAAAGTTGTTGCGTCGGCCGATCTGTTTGCGTATCGCGAGCTGGAGAACCCAACAAAAATCATTGTAAAATCGTTCGATAAAAAGCACTACCCCATCGATAGAGAGCTAGAGGACCCATACAGCCCAACTGTAAACCTGGTTTTTAACAACGAAATAAAAGGGGTTGTAAGTAGCAATGTTGACAGCATTTCTCATCGGCATTACGATGCGGTATTTTTTGGAATGGGAATGGGATACCATGATACGCCATCCTTTGAGGGGCCAATGCTCAAACCATTGGTTAACCCATATTTAAGCCAGAACTATGCTGGCTGGATGAGGAATGGATTGGTTTGCGCTGTGGGAAAGGATGGTTTTCGCAATATTTTCAGCGTAAGTGAGCTGCTCAATCGGGTCGATCAGGTGGAGCCCA
>DDWD01000186.1 GCA_002345825.1 Bacteroidales bacterium UBA2295 | reverse complement strand
TCTTTGACTTATTGAACACAACATACCATAGGTCAAAAAATTGTATCACAATTCGTTAAGTCAAATTTTAGAAATAAAAAATGTGTTCAATAGTAAATCCCTCCAATTGATTTTGGGGGGATTTTTGTTTTTACAGCTAACTAGTCCGGGCGCGACTTATACTTCGAGAGGCTCAGTAATCGTAGCACTCGGACTAGATTGCAAACCTAAAACAGCTGCAACTGTTGAGGATCGGGGCTAGCTTTTATGGGTTTGGTTGACCTAAATAGCTCCATGCTGCCAAATTGCTTATCGGTAATGCACAATATGCCAATATCGCCTCTAGGTGGCAATAACGATTTTACCCGTTTTATATGCACCTCGGCATTCTCGCGGCTAGGGCAGCAACGGGTGTATATTGAGAACTGAAACATGGTGAAACCATCCTTTAAAATCTGTTTTCGAAACTGTGCATAAATCTTCCTATCCTTCTTGGTTTCGGTGGGAAGATCGAAAAATACAAGTACCCACATAACTCTATACTGATTTAATCGGTTGGTTGTGGACATAGCTTTATTGGATATTACTCAGAGTATACTTTTTTAACTCAAAGGTTAACTATTCGCTCAGCATACAGTCAACCCTTAAGTAGTTATAGAATAACTGGATAAAGCAACTTACGGCTAACACCCTCGAAGCACTCGTTTAGCGATGCTGTTGTTCGCTGAGAGGCCACCATAAGCGGGCTGCTTTTGCCATCTATTTCAACATCTAGCGCAGGAATTACCAGTAACCTTGCCTTTAGCTCAGTGGTTAGCGTGCTCACATCATCAAAATCATTAAGAATTGATAATACCAACCTATCAACATAAGGGCGATAAGGCTCCATAATATCATCGGCCAGGCAAAATGCATTGTACTTGTTCCTGTGATGAATACCCAGCGTGGGCAAAAGTCCAGAACCCACCAGACTTCGAGCAATAACTGCCCTTAGCACAGCATAACCATAGTTTAAGAGGTTGTTGGGGTCGTCCTCAAATCGTCCGCGGGTAAACTCGCCATCCACTACCCCGTCAAACAAGTTTTTCCAGTAGTATGCAGCCGCACGCCCCTCGTAGTTATCGGGATCGCCACTACGAACGCTTCGCTGAAAATAGCGCATAGGCTCAATATCAACACCTTGTTCCCTAAGCACAGCTGCCTGATTGGCTATTTTGGCTTGCACGGTTTGCTGCCATAGCTGCTTTTTAAGAGGTACACTGGCATTTATTTGGCTTGCATACCTCTCGCTTTGCAGCGTATTGCCCTCCAGTGGCAACAGCATACCCGATGGCATATGCCTCTGGTTACAGGTAATAACAGCGGTGTTATTTTCTAACAATGCATTTAGCAACGGGTGAGTTAGGGTAATTTGCGAGTTATCGAGTAGAACTACGCCTATATCCTCGATGGGAATGGTAGAAATATCAGTCCGAGTGCGACTCAAAGTCTCGCCCGGACTTGTTACTTCCTTATGCACCACCAGCTGCCTATCCTTCATACTGAGGTAAGCTGGGTTGCCGAAATAAAGGGTACGTTTTATCATAGGTAAAGGGGTTTGGGATATAAAGATGGGGCGCGACTTATACTTCGACAGGCTCAGTAATCGTCGCACTCCGACTACACTAAATTAGTTTCAGCCCAAACGCTGCAATCCTCTCCCTGCTTATCAATTTGCCCTTGCGAAGCCCTATAATATCGGGATACGAGGAGAACTCCCAGTCCTCGCAGCGCTTAACCAGCTTATCTTTCACAGGGTTTAGGTTGATATAGTTGAAGCAGATATTTGGGTATTGATGGTCGGGATAATCGATATTTATTTGGGTTACACCCTGCGACTGATACCATACTTTGGATATCTTGTCGACTCGTGTTAAACAGTTGGCTTTTGTTTGTTGACGGAAGAGTGTTCCACTGCGGTTCTCCTGTAAATTAATGGCTCGAGTATACGAACGGAGCATAACGCCAATTGAGTAGTTTAATGGTTGCTTCTTTTCACTACTCAAGGTTTGACTTGAAGTCAAGCCTTGAGTAACCTGAGGCAAATGCGATTTACTGCTGGTATTAGTCCAGGCGGGACTTGAAGTCGCACTCGAGCTATGGGCCTTTAGGCTACGATCAACCAAAGGCAAATCCAAGTGGTTAATATAGACCATAAAATGAAAATGGTTAGGCATTAGGCACCAGGCCAGTATATCGGCGTAGGGCAAAACGTGTTTTTTCACCTTATCCAAAAAGAACAGATAGTTCTCCCTGCTAAAGAAGATGCGCTGGCGGTTATTGCCCTGATTAAATATATGGTATAGGTGGCCTTGTTCAAAAATCATAGCTTGTGCTTTAGTTCTTACTGACGGGGTGAATATGTGCTGCAGCAAGGATTCACCCCATCAGTATTAATAAACCTATCTCGCAAGTTGATAAGAACAACACTTAAAATCCAGACTATTGCGTTGATCCCATCGATTCATTTGGCAAAGCAGGTTCTCCTCCCAGCCCTCATCCTCATTGCTTTTGCACGATAGGCAAAGTTGAGGTTTTGGCAATAGGTTAGGGTTATCCTTATTCCCATCGTCGTCGAAAAATCCGTTGATTTCTTCCATATTTTAATTTTAAAACTTATACCTTGCATATTCCTCCGACTGCGACGATTACAGAGCCTGTCGAAGTATAAGTCGCGCCCGGAATCAATAAAACTAGTACTCACCAACCTGAACAATAATTCCAAGATGGTTAATACGCACCTTAACTACACCCCTTAGTGCACTTAAAGAATTTATCCTTTTGCTTATAACACCTTTCAATGGTTTTTCGTCAATAGGCTTACCCTTGCTATCGCGCCTTTGTACAGTAGTTTCCAAATGGTGTCTAAAAAAATAGTCTTTATTCGTAAATTTTTGAACCCGAAAAAGGTTTGGGCTAATTGTAGAATAGTTATCTTGATTTAAGAGATCAATCTCTTTTGGATAAAAGCCTTGGCTCTCATTGGGAAAAATAAAGTACTCATTCTGCTTCATGCTAAATTGAAAACTCCAACCCTCGTGGCTATTGTAAAGTTTATCAACTGCTGGTAAACCTTGATTTGCTCTTACAACCGCTTCGTATAGCGATACAACCTTTTCATGCCAATCGCCTTTTGAATCGGCATAAATTGCAACATGATGATTATTCCCTGTATTCACAAAATCCACGGGAATAGGATATCCATTCTCGTCGAGGACCAATTCTCCATACTTGTTACGTTTCTCATGCAAGGCTTCGGCATTACTAATACCACTAATGGTAACCCTTTTTATTTTTATTCCTTTGCTCTCATTCAGCCAAATGGGGTTTTCATCTAAGTTGGTAAATGCTTTTTTAGAATCACCTCCATACTCAGAGAGCCTTTCTTTAAGCCTATCCTTCACTTTCACATCAATAACTTTGTCAATATTAAGATCGGGTGAAACCTCCTTGCGTATGGTGTAAACATTTTCAAATTCAACCATTTTCACTCTGCTTGGTAATTGTGCCGAATGGTGCTCATCAATATAAATTGGGTTTTTCTCAGGGCTATTCTTCCCTGTAAAGGCCTTCTTAGTGTCGTTGTCAAAATCGGATAACCTTTTCAACAAAGCCTCCCTATGC
Organism: Bacteroidales bacterium UBA2295; assembly: GCA_002345825.1. GTDB lineage: Bacteria > Bacteroidota > Bacteroidia > Bacteroidales > Tenuifilaceae > Perlabentimonas. Next base: position 29,792 of record DDWD01000186.1, on the reverse strand, counting down.
TTTTTATTAGCAACTCCCTGTATTGTTTCGTAATTGAAACTACCACCAACTTTTACTTTCGTAGTTTTGTACCTATTAATTTTGCCGTAAACTGTTTCCAAATGCAATTGTCCTCTAGGGGTAAGAGCTATTTGGGTATTATGTCCTTTTCTTTTTTTGGTTTTGTTAACATTGGTTGTAACTACCTTGTTTTTGGCTTTAATGGATACCAATGTATGCTCAAGGTGTCTTTTCACTTCGGCCCTTAATGTTTCTAGGGGCATAGGTGGTTTAAAACGTAGCTTACCTTTATCGTCCCTAAAAAGTTCCTTCTTCTCAATACCATAAATACTGCTAGAACGATCGCTCCGGGCATTCATATTATTAAGATACTGTATGTGACTTCGTTTAGTGAATGCAACAGTAATTGCATCCATTGTGTGATGCCTGTGATCGTCTCGCTTACTCCAGCCACTTATTCTTGGTAATGGTTTGCCCTCGTTGTTGGCCTCGTAGTAGGTTAGGCCAAGTACATTGTATCTCTCCCAGTTTAACTCCTGCATCACATTTATGAGCTGCCAATCCTCTCGAAGTTTATCTGTAATGCTTCCAGTTGTAGTTGTTACTGTTCTGAAAACCTTCTCAAGCATTTGCTTTGCTTTCTTTGCAATATACTGCGAATCCCTAAGATCCCTTTCTATAAAATCGTTAGGAATCTCATCGCCTGTCATTAACAACTTTGTTCTTTTAGTTCTAGAGATTTTGTCCTTTCGATAAAGATCGTCTATTACACTTTTATACCGCACTAATCCCTCTTCTCCATATTTGTTATAAACATAATCGTAGGCAGTAGCATCGCCTTTCTCTATATTTGCTGAGCGAACCTCGAGGGTTTTATTTGAAAACGAATCATCAAACAACCTTGCTTGGGGAATTATATGCTCAATATCAAACTCTTTAGAGAAAAGCTTGTCTTGCGAAATGTAGGTATTTGTGTAAAGTGTTTTGTAGCCATTAAATTCTAACTCTTTGTATAGTTTATAACGAATTAGATCGTTTCTGCTCACATATCTAAGTCCAAATTCCTTAGTCAGAATTTCTCGATACTCCTCATGCTCACTCTTAGATTTATTGATTGCTTCTGTCATTCTTTTCCTCTCATCGGCGCTCTTTTTAAGTTCTCGTGCTAGTTCAATACGAATTTCATCGGGTTTACCATACTCGTTAACAACACCATTAATCAAATTTACCATCTGATTAAGGATTTTTTCTACTACTGGATTCCGCAAGCTGTTTTTAGGCAGCAACTCGAGCATTGGCTCTAAAGTCCGATTTTTACTCTCATCGGCAGTTAATGATTTTGAATGGTTGTAACCAGCATATAAACAGGCTTTATCGTAAGTTAAACCATCCATTAGATGAGGTAATATTTTTCGAATTGCCTTTGAACTTAGGTCGGAATAATCATCGCTAAAACTTATGTTTGAGAGAAGTACGGCAAAATCCGAACTAAAACCATACTTGTCTTTAAGCGCTTGAAGTAAACTATCATTACCAGTTTTAGAATTATCCCCCTCGTACGAATACAGTAAATGCCACAATAAATATAATGGCTGCTTTTGAAAGTCTTCACCTTCCAGCAGAGGGTTAAAATCTAAGATATTACTATTTACCCCCAACGAGCTAAGGATTTCCATTATAGCAACAACTTTGTTGGCACTATTAAGCTTAGAATAGCCTGTAATTTCGTGTCCTGAGAGATTTACAATCTCATAAAGTTTTTCAAGAATTGCAGCATTGGTTCTGTTGCCCTCCAAATCTTTGTAATTAAGTTCAAAACTACTTGAGTGCTTATCAAAGAGTAGTTTTAATGCATCTTTAGCAGATAACTTGGGGAGGTAGTTCAGCTCATCAAACAGTAGTTGCTTTTGTTCAATTTCTAATTTAAACCTTGTTTTACTTTCTAAATCTTTTACCTCAATATTGTTAAGAATACTCCATATTTTAAAAACTTGGAAAATTGGTGATGATTTTGGGCAAACCCTTGCTCCAAAGGTTATTTTCTTCATTTTCCCATCAGCAGAAAGCACTACCTCTTTGCTTTCAAACTCACAAAAACTTAATAGTGCCTTCTGTGACTTTAAACGACGTTGATAGAATATTACGACATCTCGAACTACTGATTTAAGTTCGTTAGTAAGTTTTGGATGGTGCTTAGCTTGCTGCTCCCAGATTACCTCAAACTCATCAAGATAATCCTGCCTATAGAAAACTTGCCCTTTTAGTCGCATATGGGAGTTGTTTTGAATCTGCCCCCACAGGTACTGTCCAATTGTTTGCTTATTGAAGTATAGTTCCTTACTTCTATCACTAATTGCACCCAAATATCCACTTGAAGCATTAATGTTTGAGTTCACATCACAAAAAACTGCTGCTACCACATCAATAGGCATCTGCTGTTCAACGCATTCACACCTCCATCTATATTTCTGCAACCGTTTATCTTTCCCTTTATTATCAGCTGTATATAGTCCAAACTTTTCGCGAAAATGAAATGATGTTTCTTTTAAGCTCTTTCCAAAAACCAACTCTTTAAATTCTTCAGTAAGGATATCTGGATAGTATTCAGCCTGGAAATTCCAAATTCTTTCAAATTCATCTCTTAGATCGGATCTGTAAAAATCTGGAATTATTTTTTTTCCGGCTTTAAGTATGCTATAAACAAAGTGTCCTGGGGTAATACCTTCCTCATAAAGCTTTATTGCGACACCCATTCCATCAATAAGTTGTCCCTCATCCTGATTCTGAACCTTCCTACTGCTTTTGTATCCTCTCTTCTTGTTAATCATTAAAAGAACTTTGGCAAATTCATACAAATCAATTCGCTCAGTTGCAGCAAGCGCTCTATTCTCGTAAGTTTTAAATGTGCTAAAATTTCCTTCTTCGGTTAGAGGCAAATTTGAATCAATTATACCAGCTTCTTCAAGAATTTTTATGAGTTCATCACGTCGAAGTTTGTATCGTTGAAGGTTTCTTCGTGCACTTCTTTTCAGAGTTCTTTCGGCATTAAGCGTTATGCTTTTCCCTTCTTCAAAATTTGATTGATCATCACTGGAAAGAGGGTTAACTCTAACTCCAGCTTTAATTATTGAATTTATTTCATTGTCATATTCGGCTTCATTAACCAGAGCCCAGCCTATTGAAGCAGTTCCCAAATCCAATCCCAATATTTTTTTCATAGCCTATTGCGTTTTAGGTTTTAGAGTTTTATATTTGCAGTACAATCTTGAAGCAATTCACAATAAGGATTATTCCGTTGTGAAAACATTTAAAGCGGCATCTAACTTGTTTAGATGTCGTTTTCGTTTAAACTAGCTTTAAATGTTTCATAAGCACCTAATTAAATAATACAAAGGGCGAATAAAACATTTAAGCCGCCCTCGTCTTACAATACGGGGGTATTTTATTTCATAAAATCTCAGCAACTCAACGCAACATTGATTAAACTATACAGCTACCCCACTAAACAATATCTAACCTAGATATTTTACCCTACCTTTAAATTCTATCGTAAATTTGCACCTTATTTTTCTGTACAACTTATAATGCTTTCAAACTTAACAATTATTCCAAAGCATTCAAAATTTTTACGATGCTTAACACCTCTATATTTGAGCAGATTATATCGAAAACAAACAAAAAAGCCCAATATGCCATTTACGCATACCGGGCTTTGATATTTTTAATGAATATATTATTCGCCCCCAAACTCAACAGTTTAGGTTAGCGTACTGTTTAGCAAAAATATGGGCACTGCTGTAGCGGCAACCAAAGAGTAGTTCTGACAACAAGAGAACCTATTTCCTAAGCAAAAACGTAACGGGCAATGTGTACCTTACGGTAATATATTTCTCGTCTAATTGGGCTGGGTGCCAGTTAAAATCAACGGCTTTAAAAATTCGCAGGGCTTCCTTATCCAAGTCGGGATCGACCATTTTCTTTAGGCTAATATCACTCATTCGGCCAGTGCTATCGACAATAAATGTAACTAGCACCTCACCATCAATGCCACCCTTCCAGGCTCTCATTGGGTAGCGTATGTTGCGAGCAATAATTTCGAGTGGATCGCTGCCATCGAGCATCAGAGGTGGGCTGTCGATGGTCATATCTTCCCAACCATCATTGGTTAACACTTTAAACTTGTTAGGCTTACTTCGCCAGTTATACCTGCAAATCTTTTTTGTGGTAAAATTGTAAACATAGTTCAACTCGCCATCGCTGTCGTTTATTACCCATGGGCCAATCTGCCTACCATCCTTGTACGTACCTGAATTTAATGTGTCTATTCCATTCTTGGCAAAAAATACCCAAAGGCTATCTTTTAGGTTTTTCTTGTAAAACCCTGTTTCAATAAGTCGTCCATCCTCATACATCTTTTTGTACTCACCCTGCTTTACGTCCCTGTCCTTTTTAATTACATAATACTCTTCTACAACAGTTGACTTTCTGTCCTTTTTTGATATTTTTTTCAACTCCTGCGAAAACCCTGAAAGGGTAACAAGTGTTGATATGATAACCAAACACAAAATTCTCATAGCAATTAGCAATTTGTTGTAAAAGCGAATATATACTTTTTTTAGAGATGTCTATAAAAACCTCGCCAAATGATATACTCCGATGGAATGGTTTACCATATCGGAATAGTTCCATATAATATCAAACGAAAAAACTAATTATTAAGGTAATCCTAGGCATATCCCTAGACAACAAACCTCAATGGAATGGTCGTCCCAATCGACAGAGGCCGATACAACTGAAAAATCGAAGCCCATATCGTTGTTGCTGATGGTAACCTCACATCCAAAATCGACTTTAGTTATGCCAAAGTTTAGCGAGAACATATCGCTATCGCCACCAACAAACCTAAAACCGCTGCGGCTTATGCTGCCCGATGCCAGGTTAATTTTCCCAATGCCAAAGCCCACATCCACAGCACCCGAAACGGAAAGTCCAGAATTTGAACTTCCGTTAAACCGCAGGTCGAAAACCGGCAGGGTGATATCCCTAATTTTTACCCCAGAGGTAAACCTACCACTGGCGGCCAAAGTACCATTACGCTGCAAACTGGCGCTTAGCCTAGCATCGCCCAGGCCAAATGGAAACTTAACGCCTCCCGTGAGCTCTACGCCATAGTTAAGACCTGCCTTAACCGTAAGGTCTCCCCCTGCATCAACATCAATACCACACACATTTATATTTACCCCAGCGGCAAAGCGTCCCTCCAGGTATACATCGTTCCAATATATATGGCCATATATAGAGGCGCTGGCACTAGCTATGCAGTTGATATCGAGGTTACCAAGAAAAGTAATTCCATCGCGTACAGAGCTAGATACCGTTAAATCAACTGCCAACAAATCGTTAAAGGGAATTTCCCCGTGGAAATGCCCCTGTAGAAATAAATCGTTTGCCGAAATCTCGCCCTCAACATCAACATAACCAAACCCTTGAGGAAGGGTAAGACCTCCATTGAGGAAAATTCCGGATTCGGAGATATTATCGGACACCAGAATTTTTGCTCCAAAATGGGTGCTTAGCAAATCGGTATTCAAAAACTCGAGCTGCCCTGCAAACTGCCCCTCGAGCAAAAGATGATCGTAGTGCAGCTCGCCAAGCACCTCAATGGAGGCAACACCAAAAGGAAGCACGGCGCTACCCGAAAACGATGCGCCCATGTTACTATCGAAAATTGCCTGTAGGCTAATGGGTAACGACAAACCCTCTGTAACAATCACATGGCTATCGACCGTTCCCTTAAGCAGAATGCCATCTTTTGTTAAGTTTCCCTCCACATCGATATTTCCAATGCCGTAGGGCAAATCGAGGTTACCCATGATGCTAATACCATCCTGACTAATGGTTAGATCAATGTCCGACTCAAAACTCAAATCGCTGGTTAGCTGCAGCTGAACCTGGGTTGAGCCTTTTAAGCTAAAATTTCCGTTACTCTCAACTAAGCCCACCACCTCAACATCGCCAATATTGTAGGGTAGATTAACAATACCGTGGATTTCAAACTCATCCTTGGTGCATTTAACTACGCTCTCCATACATTTCAAATCGCCAAAGTTTAGCACGTTTAGCGAGAATCCCTGCTCTACAAAAACTAAGAAGTCGTCAATATCATCGGAAAGCCTAATATACATTCGTCCCTCATTCTCCATTGACCCTAGATACTTTGAGGCCTGATCGCCAAGAATATCCTTTAGGTAATTGTTGTTGTACTCGCCAGCCATTCGTAAAGCTGCACCACTTGATGAAAACTCGGCCTGTAAAGTTCCCTTAGCCAACTTATACTCCTTTTTAAAGATGCTAATAAGCTTACTATCGGCGAATAAATCGCCATTGGCACTCATCTGAAACTGGCCTTCCTCCACGCAATTCTCGAAGAAGTCGAGCTCACCCCCGGTTCCAAAATCGGTATTGATGGTCGATTTCCCGTCGATTTTTACCTGATACTTCTTAATGGGAATTTTTCCGGCCATGTAAAAGTTACCATTCATTGGGTAAAACCCCATCCCACCAGCCACCTCATCGAGCCTATCGCTGTAATGGTAGGGATCAAATTCGAAAAGATGATTGGCCGAAAAGCCCATCCAAAGATCTTTGTAAACGTTGGTTTTGGTTTCGTAATCGCCTAGAATAAAAACCTGTGGATCGGACACATCCATGTAGAACTCCCGAAACTTAAACTTGGAGTTCTTCATCTTACGGGTTCGGGTACTATCCTTGCTAGAGGTGCCAGACTTATCGGATTTGCTAGTATCCTTCTCGTAGTGGAAGTAGTAAAAATCGTCGGTTATGGGGTAATCATCCTTTCCCTCTTGGCTTTTAAAAAAAGATCCCGTATTGTAGTACACAAAGCTACCCTGTGCGGTTTCGGGGTCGAAATGCTGCATAATACCAGCCTGAGGAAACTCAAATGTACCATAACCATCAATGCTCATAGCGTTGCTCTTGCTGGTAGTATTGTCAATATCTACATAAAAATCGCCGCTGGTAACTGAAATAAGTCCCGATTTGGAGTTGGCAAACACAGTTCCCTTGATGTGGTATCCATCGTCGGTTGGCCTAATTCTATCGTTGTTAACAAATAGCTCATTACCATTGGCAATATCGGAGGTTGGTATTTGGTAAGGGTCATCAAGCACTTCCTCCTCAAACACATCGATAGGAACGGGATAATCGCGCTCACAAGCCACAAAAAGTAACATTGCAAATACAATTAGGCTTGCCAGTAGTAGGGTTATCTTTTTCATCTCGAGGCAAATTTGCGATACGATGGGCACTTATACCTGGCCTTATTAATCCAGAACTTATAACTTACTGTAAAATGTAATTGGTGCGACCCGATGTAAAAGTTCTGCGGATCGAAATAACCGGCAATGAAGTGAGCCTTACCATAAAAATACATGTACTGCAGGCCAAAGTCGAAATCGAAATAGCGATACGACAGCCCACCCCCTCCTGTAACACCTATACCAAAATCGGTTTCGCTTTTGTAGGTATAGGCCTTAACCTGAGCATACTCAATATCGGTAAGGTAAGCATACCATCCACCGGCACCCCCCAGAACAAAAAAATCGAATTTTGAAGGCTTATTGAGAAGATATGCCAGGGAGTACTTTAGGCTAACCGTAGCAGCACTTGGAGCAAAAACAAAGTCATCGAGGTAGAATTGCGTTAATAAATTGGTGTTTGCAACAAATGAAAAGGGAAACTTATTGCTTTCCACCTCTAATTGGAACGAAAGCGGAATTCTAAAATTCTGCATATACCTGTGATCCGATTTATAGTACGTTGCAATACCCGAACCTAGCCTTAAGTAGAACTGTTTTTGCTTTGGTTGTGGAGGAATATTGAAATAGTATGACCGATCGTTCTTCAACTGTTCATCGTACTGTGCAGTAGCACCAAAACCACATAAAACTAGTAATACTTTAAAAAATAAAGTTAGAGACTTAGAAAACATTTTTGAGAGGCAGTATATTGGTTTAAACTTTAGGGTTTTTTAGCAGACAAATTGCCGAGTGCAATTGGATGGAACCAGTTTGCCTAAGTATATTATCTAGAATGTAGAAGGAACTGTTTACCTCAAAAGCACAACTTAACAAGCCATTAATTGATCCGTAAGTTGGCTTGCTAAATTTATTGAAAACCTTAATAAAATCCAACAAATACTTAAATCTATTCTTTCACCCGAAGAGAAATATAGTTGAAAATTGGAAAAAGAGAATAAAACGCATAAACTAGAAATCTGGCAATAAGGGTCTTAACAATACGTATGAGTTGATTTTACTGTATCTTTATCGCAATGCAATAAAGATACAGCAGGAAAAAAACGCTACACCAGGGATGCTTATCCCTAATAAAGTAGGTTAGAACATATGGTTGCCAAATAAATAGATTGCTCTGAATAGGGATAAACGTGGGAATGATTTCAGTAAAATGGGTTATAACCCTACACCTTCCCCACTAAAAACTGACCCGTTAGACTCTCTTTGCAACCAATAATATCGTTGGGTGTACCAGCAAAAACGAGATTACCTCCACCCTCGCCCCCTTCGGGGCCCAGGTCGACAATCCAATCGGCATTTTTTATAACCTCAAGGTTATGCTCAACCACAATAAGGCTATGGCCTTTTTTAACCAGCGCATCGAACGACTCGAGTAACTTCTTGATATCGTGAAAATGAAGGCCCGTGGTGGGCTCATCGAAAATGAACAGCTGATGCTGGGTGGCCTGTTCCTTCTGCAGAAAGAATGCTAGCTTTACGCGCTGGCTCTCGCCCCCGCTCAACGTGCTCGACGATTGCCCCAGCTTAATGTACCCAAGCCCCACATCCTGCAATGGTTTTAATCGATTTACCACCTTGGTAGCCGTTTTATCCTTATCCTCACCAAAGAACTCAATGGCCTGATTTACGGTCATATCCAGCACATCGTATATATTCTTATCGCGGTAGCGAACCTCCAGCACGTCCTCCTTAAAGCGCTTGCCTCCGCACGACTCACAGGTAAGCGTCACATCAGCCATGAACTGCATCTCAACCTTAATAATCCCCTCGCCCTGGCACTCTTCGCATCGGCCTCCCTCCACGTTGAACGAGAAGAAGGATGGCTTGTAGCCACTCCTAGTGGCGTAGGGTTGCTCCGAGAAGAGCTTACGAATCTCATCGTAGGCCTTAATGTATGTCACAGGATTTGAGCGAGACGAACGGCCAATTGGATTTTGGTCCACCATCTCAACCCCTTTCAGCAGATGTATATCACCATCAATACCGTCGCACTCCCCAGGTTTATCGCCTACTCCCGATATCTTCTTGGCCAACGAAGGGTATAGAATCCCCTTTACCAATGATGATTTTCCCGAGCCGCTAACCCCCGTTACCACCACCATGCTGTTAAGCGGAAATTGCACATCGATATTTTTAAGATTATTCTCGCGCGCTCCCTTTACTCTAATAAAATTACTCCATTTGCGTGGTGCGGTTACTGGTGCAATAATCTCATCACCATTAAGATATTTGGCAGTGAGGGTTTGCCCCGATTTTAGCATAGCCTTTGGGGTTCCCTCAAAAACCACCTCGCCACCATGACGACCAGCTAACGGGCCAATATCAATTATGTAATCGGCAGCGCGAATTATCTCCTCGTCGTGCTCCACCACCACCACCGTATTTCCCAAATCGCGCAGATTATTAAGCACATCAATAAGCAAATGCGTATCGCGCGGATGCAGCCCAATGCTTGGCTCATCGAGAATATACAGCGAGCCCACCAGGCTCGACCCCAACGAGGTTGCCAGATTGATACGCTGCGATTCGCCGCCCGATAATGTAGACGACAAGCGGTTAAGCGTTAGGTAGCCCAAGCCCACATTTAGAAGATACGATATTCTATTCCTAATCTCGGTAAGAATTCGCTTAGCCACCTTTTGCTCATGCTCCGTAAGGGTAATATCTTGAAAAAAATCGTGTAGCTTGGTAATGGGCAAATCAACCAGCTGAGGAAGATTCACACCAGAAACCTTAATGTATGTTGCTTCCTTGCGCAGGCGTTGCCCCTTACACTCGGGGCACAAAGTTTTGCCAGTGTAACGCGACAGCATCACCCTGTACTGAATCTTGTACTTTTTACTCTCGAGGTGTGCAAAGAAATCGTCCAATCCAACAAAACCTTCGCCACCACGCCAAAGCAAATCCCTTTGCTCCTGCGTGAGTTGATAAAATGGCTTGTGAATGGGGAAGCCAAACCTTTCGGCCACCGAGATGAATAGCTTCTTGTACTCGCTCATGGTCTCACCTTTCCAGCAGGCAATGGCATCTTCGTATATCGATAAACCCTTATCGGGCACCACCAGCGCCTCATCTATCCCAATAACCTTACCGTATCCCTCGCATCGGGGGCAGGCACCAAGCGGATTGTTGAAGCTGAACAGATGCTCGGTTGGTTCCTCAAACGTAATTCCGTCAGCTTCAAACCGATTTGAGAAAACTTCCTCCTTCCGTGTATCCCCTTCGAAAGTTGCCAATACGCACACCCCATTGCCCTCGGCAAAAGCAGTTTGCACCGAATCGGCGCAACGGCTCAAGAAATCGTCGTCGTGCGAAACCGAGAACCTATCCACCACCAGCCTAAGTTTTGCTTTGGATATGGAGAGCAGCTGACGAGTTTCGTTGCTATCGATACGCTGAATCTGGTCACCCACCTCAATACGTGTAAAGCCCTCGTTGGCCAGTATGGTTAGGCGCTGCTCAACTGTTTCCTTCTCCCTAATATTTATGGGAGTTAAAAGCATCTGCTTGGTACCCTCGGGAAACGAGGCGATGAAATTTACCACATCGGTAACGCTGTGCTTGGTCACCTCAATGCCCGAAATCGGCGAATAGGTGCGCCCAATTCGGGCATAAAGCAATTTGATGTAGTCGTATATTTCGGTTGATGTTCCAACCGTCGACCGAGGGTTCTGAGTATTTACCTTCTGCTCAATGGCAATGGCGGGAGGGATTCCCGAGATTAAATCGACCTCAGGTTTGGAAATTCTCCCCAGAAACTGGCGGGCATATGCCGACAGGCTCTCGACATATCGCCTTTGCCCCTCGGCATAAAGCGTATCGAATGCTAACGAAGATTTACCGGAGCCAGAAAGGCCTGATATTACAATAAGCTTATTTCGAGGTATATCGACGCTTACATTCTTTAAATTATGAACCCTAGCGCCCTTTATGGAGATTACATTCTGATTCTGCATTTCGTATAAAATTAACCCACAAATGTAGGTAAAGATTTGCGTTTAACCCATTAGTAAGTTTTCAAGTTGGCAATATAAAAATCCATAAAAATCACATAATCAAACTACAACAAACATTTTTATCATATTTTTTTGGCGGATTTGTTTTTTTTCGCTTATTTGGCACAGAAAATGTTAACGAATACAAACACTAACCTTTAAATCGATTGCCTATAGAATCACATCTACCCAACTAATCAATAAGTAAGGAGATGGATTTGAGCACAAAGCATCAAACCGATAATGAGCTTGTAGAGCAGTTCATTTCGGGCAATCAGCAGGCAATTGACACCCTTATCCGTAGGCATCGCAAAAGAGTATTTGGTTACATTGTTCTTCTTGTGAAGAACCATACTTTAGCTGAGGATATTTTTCAGGATACTTTTGTTAAGGTAATCCAATCGCTACAGAAAGGGAAATACACCGATAACGGACGTTTTGTGTCGTGGGTGATGCGAATTGCCCACAACCTAATAATTGACCATTTTAGGCGCGAAAAACAGCTTAATACGGTATCGAATGAAAGTACGCCTGTGGATATCTTTAACTCGCCCCGTTTCTCCGACAAGAACGTGGAGGAGCATATTGTGTACGAGCAAATACTTTCGGAGGTGAGAGACTTGGTTGATAGTCTTCCCGACGACCAGAAGGAGGTTGTTATGCTGAGACACTACGCAGGGCTTAGCTTTAAGGAGATTGCCGAGCAAACCAATGTAAGCATCAACACGGCCCTTGGTCGTATGCGCTACGCACTGATAAATATGCGAAAAATTATGGAGGAGCGAAATATTTGCCTAGCAAAGTAGGTTCAATTTTCTAAGAGAAAACAAAAACTAACACTACTGACCAACTAATTAAAATAGATTTAGTTTCGCTGCTAAATCGTGGCCTCGCTTCGTTATCAATGACAGATTTTCATCTCGTCACATTGCTGCCGCACGAGTCCTCTCGTGTGGCAATAAAAGATAGGAAAACCACACGAGGGGACTCGTGCGGCAGCCTTGGGCTTCCTTTTTATTGATGTTTGAAAAATTGTTTTACAGAAAGCACAAATGTTCCTCAATATAACGCTAAGTCAATCTCACAAACAACTGTTTTTAAAAGCTTTTTGGTTTACACAAAACCAACCCTGTAAATATTTTAACAAGTTTACAATATCAGGCTGTTGTAGTCGTTCTACTGTTGGCAACCAATAAAAAAGTAAATCAACAGTAAAATGCCTATGAATAAAACTTTTACTCAAATCCTATGGAACTTCCAGAGTTTTCAAGATCATCAGATTGACGAAATTTACGATTTACACAGCCTGACAAAACCTCTGGATAAATTCCAAAATCTTCTGAAGGAAATTGATGAAAAAGCGCCTGAGGTCTCGGACGAAGTTATCCAAAGGATAATGAATCGTATTAACTAGCAACAGGTTGCATTAACATCTTTAAAAAAGCCAGAAAATTTTCTGGCTTTTTTTGGGATTATACAAATTCAATGTGATATATTTGTGATATCATTTTAATATCACTAATTCAAAAAAGAGTATGAAAACACAAGAAGAACCCTTCAAAGGATTAAAACTGAACGGAATCCTAATGCTAATCTTCAACTTTCTACTACTATTTGGCATCGTATTCCTATTCATTAAATTGGTTAGCACATCAAGCATCACCCCGCTAATGGCTACCCTATCGGGCATTGGACTGGGAGTGCTATTTGTCCTAAACTGTATATTCTGGGGAGGTTTTATGCAGATTGAGCCCAACGAGGCACGAGTAATGGTGTTCTTTGGTAAGTACGAGGGAACAGTTAAGGAGAACGGTTTCTTTTGGGTAAACCCCTTCTACGCCAAGCAAAAGCTTACACTTCGCGCCCGTAACCTCGATGCCGACCCTATTAAGGTGAACGACAAGAGCGGAAACCCCATCATGATTGGCATGGTGCTGGTTTGGCGACTATTCGACACGTACAAAGCTTCTTTCCATGTAGACAATGCATCGATGGCTGCAAATACGGCTGGGGCAACATCCACCGCACGACTTAACGAGAAGATGATGGCCTACCAGAACTTTGTTAAGATTCAGTGCGATGCAGCCCTTCGGTATGTAGCTGGAATGTTTGCCTACGATATCAACGAGGCCGAAAGCGCTAAAGAGCTAACCCTACGCTCGCACGGCGATGATATTAACAAAATACTTGAGGAGCAAATCAACGAACGCTTAGCTATTGCAGGTATTGAGGTGGTAGAGGCTCGTATTAACTACCTAGCATATGCCCCTGAGATTGCTGCGGTAATGTTACGTCGCCAACAGGCCGATGCAATTATCTCGGCACGCGAGAAAATAGTTGAGGGTGCTGTGGGTATGGTTAAGCTGGCGCTTAATAAGCTAGCCGAGGAGAAAACCATTGAGTTCGACGACGAGAAGAAAGCCGCTATGATAAGCAACCTAATGGTGGTGCTTTGTTCAGAGGAGTCGGCAACTCCAATTGTAAATGCCGGGACGTTACACCAATAGATAAATTATGGCGAAAAAGAAATCATTTGTGCTACGGATTGATCCGGACAAGCTGGAGGCTTTAGAGAAGTGGTCGGCCGATGAGTTTCGTAGCATAAATGGTCAAATAGAATGGATTATTGACCAGGCGCTCAAAAAAGCTGGTCGCAATAAAAAAACATCAACAAATGAAGAAAATGAATAAGCTTGTCCAATTCTTTGGGATTATTATTATCCTAAATCTTGGAATGGTAGGGGTTTTTCACCTACTTGGGCTAGATTACAAAGGAATTTATGGCGTAGTTCTCGGAACTGCCTACATGTTTGTGCCTATGATTGCTGCACTAATTGTGAAGAAGGCAATTCACAAGGAAAAAATCAAGAAAGACCTTTTGATATCATTTAAAATAAACAAATGGTTCATTGCTGCCATAGCTATTCCTCCCCTGCTTGCATTTACCACTTTTGGGGTCAGCCTGCTATTCCCTAGTGTTTCGTTATCTCTAGATATGGAAGGGATGTTTGCCCGATATGAGGCACAACTAACCCCAGAACAGATGGATCAAATGAGGATATCGATGAAGTTAATGCCCGTTCATCCAGCGCTGATGACACTTATCCAGGGGCTAATAGCAGGGGTAACCATAAATGCTGTTGCTGGCTTTGGCGAAGAGTTGGGATGGAGAGGCTTCCTGCTTAGGGAGTTTGAAGAGATGAAATTTATAAAAGCATCAATTATTATGGGAGCCATTTGGGGCATTTGGCATGCGCCAATAATTCTGATGGGGCATAACTACCCAGAACACCCAGAAGTAGGGGTGCTGATGATGATGATTTGGTGCATTTTGCTATCCCCGCTATTTAACTACATCACCATTAAAACCAAATCGGTAATTGCCGCATCGGTTCTTCATGGCACCTTGAATGCCACCGCAGGTTTGAGCATTATGCTGATAATGGGAGGCAATGATCTAACCATAGGACTTACCGGATTAGCCGGGTTTATTGCCTTGTCCATATTCATTGCATTTATGTACATATACGATTATATGATCTCGAAAGAGAAAATAATGGGTAAAACCATTGCCCAATCGCTAAGCGAGCAATAACATAAAAAACACAACTATGCCATTAGTACGATCGAAACAACCCTGCCCCAAGTGCGGCAGCAAGGATTTTGAGCTTGGCGAAGCCTACATTGCAGGCAGCATGCTAACCAGAATCTTCAATATCCAAAACCGAAAGTTCAGCTCGTTTACCTGTATAAAATGCCGGTACACCGAATTTTACCAAGTGCCCATGCGCAAAGCGCTAAATGTACTCGATTTCTTTGTTGGATAAAATCAGCAGAGATGAAAAGGCTTATACAGGTTGCAGCGCTTTTGCAATATGCATTGGCGCTGCATTTGAATGAATTTAACAAAGTTTAATCAACATTTGCGTGCGGCAAATGTTGATGACAATGGTAAAACCTTCACGGGGTCACTATTCGCTAAGCAACTAGTCACCCCGTGAAGGTTTGGGCAGATTACAAAAACAGAAAATCTATTGTTTTGCCCTACCGTAGTAGTAATCAGCCTTTTGCTTATTGCTAAAACGGGTATAGATATTCCCAAGATAGGTTGCATATCGTGGGTCGGGATTTACCCTATATAACTTTTCAAAGTAGTCGCGAGCTCTTTTAAAATCAGCGTTAATGGTTTTCAACGCATCATTCAGCTGTCGGTACTGCTTCATGGTCTGATTCTTCTGATAAGCCTTCATCTCGCTCTGATACTTTGCTTCAGCATTGTTAAAGAGCTCTATGGCAAGAGCCTCCATTGCTTCGGTATTACCTGAATCTTTTTGTAGGATTTTCTCAGCTGTACTCATAATTTCTGCACTGTCGTCGCCCTGTCTAAGCATTTTTAGGTACGCCATAAGAACATTCTGGGAATCCTTACATTCCTGATTTAAACTATTCCAAAGATCAACAGCTAAATCCCAATTCTCGCTCTTTACATATGCCAAATACAGCTGACAGCGTACCCCGTCAATCTCATCACCATTGGGGTAATTGTCGAGATAAATACCCAGGTTGATAATTTCGCGCGATAGGTTATCGACCTTCAGATAAGCCTTGGCTAATGTAAAATATGCTAATCCATTGGCTGCTTCCAACTCCTTGGCTTTCTCTAAATAATCAAGTGATTTTTGGGTTTGGCCTACCTCCCATGCTGCTATACCAGCATTCCTATATATGGCACCATCGGCCTCCTTACCCCGACTTGTACTAAAGGATATCAAGCTATCGTAGGCGTTTAAAGCGGTGGAATAATCTGATTTGTCGAACGCTAGAGTTGCATCGGTATTAAGTTGCGACATCTGCTTTGAGACCGTGCAGGATGTGGCCAAGGCCAGTGCTAGCAGTGGAATAAGTAATCTTTTAATTTTCATCTAGTTATGTTTTAACAAGCCGCAAAGGTAATAACAAATGGAGAAAATAAAAGGCAGCCAAGGTCAAATCTCCTGATATAGTGGGGGCTCATTGGAAGAAGAACCAAAAAATTTAACAGAATAACTACTGTCTCTTTAGATACTCCTCGAACAGCTTCTCAAACTTCTCGATCTTAGGCAAAATAACCATTTGGCAGTATGGTTGACGATTGTTATTCGACAGGTAGTCCTGATGATAATCCTCGGCCTTGTAAAAAGCTTTAAATGAGGTTATTTCGGTCACAATGGGATCAGTCCAAATGCCAGCCTTGTCGAGCATTTGCTTCACCTTCTCGGCCACCTTTTTTTGCTCCTCGGTGTGATAAAAAATTGCTGATCGATACTGAGTTCCAATATCGGCACCCTGCCGATTAAGCATGGTGGGATTATGGGTTTTAAAAAATATCTCAAGGATTTTAGCATAGCTAATTACGGCGGGGTCGAACCTGACCTGCACCACCTCGGCATGGTCAGTTAAACCCGACGATACCTCACGGTAAGTAGGGTTGGCAATCTTTCCGCCGGAATAACCCGAAATCACCTCTTCTACCCCATTAACACGTAAAAAAATTGCCTCAACGCACCAAAAGCAACCGGCGCCAAGGGTGGCAGTTTGTAATTGATTGTTGTTCATATCCTGAAATTTTTCTGGTGTTTTTACTGGTGATGTTAATAATAAAAAAGTAATCAAATATAACTGTACGGCATTCATCGCTTAATATTTGTAGATAAACAAGGTACAGTTGTTGATTGTTCAGTTCGATATAAAAAAGAAAAAGTGGGGAAAACCCCACTTTTTGCTATCGGTTGGAACTAAAGTTTACTTATTAAAAAAGTCAAGAATAGTTAGCATACTTTGAGGGCTTGACCAATCAATATTATGTCCCTTTAAAAATTTCTTAAATTTTTTCGACTCCGCCTTTTCAAGTTTCTTAATAATACCTCTACGAGAAGCTGGATATACCTCTCCTTTGGTAACAATAAAATACTTGTACTTCAAGGGTAATGGCATACCTTCGTCCCTACCCTCACGTAATACCATATGGTTTACAATTTGCTTACCACCAATATCAATTGATGAAAGTTTCATAACAGCAGAAGAACTAGATGATGCTCCATAGGCTCCTGAAGAATTAAACAAGCTATCGAAGTCGCCAAGTATAAGGGTAGCTACAAAGCCACGTTCCTCACTGCCAACAACCTTCATAACGGTACCATCAACAACCATATAAATATCATCACCAATGGTAACCATCACAATATCCTTATTTAAGGTTTCCTTTATAATTCCCCGATCAAGATAATGAAGTTTACTTTCCTGCACATGAACGTTAAATTTGGCATTAAGTTTTTCTTGTCCTGAGAGGTAAAGTGTACCCTCCATAAACTCCGGATAAACATAGGGCCAAAGGGTTGTGCATTGCTGTGCACTTAAAAATAAAGCACTAGTAACTAGTAAAATTGTAAAAAGAATTCTTTTCATAATCAATAGAATTTTAGATTAAAATAAAGGGTTATTAATTTTAATTACTACAAAAACTATGCAATAGGATATCTTTTTACTATATATTCTTCTTTAGTTTAATAACTTAGAATTTGTTTGCGTTTTGATCTTAGCCTTAAATTTAAATTGACACTTAATCTTGCTCATTGATAATTGTGAGAAAGTTTGTAAAACACAAAGTTATTTTGAGTACAACTTTCAATAAAGGTAAATCTTCTTGCTTATAAAAGTATTTTCGTAGATAATACTAAAAACATAAATACCCGGTCTTGCATTCCTACAATGTGTAAAATTTTGCTCATATGACTCCAATTTATGGAATGACTCGTTAAAAATAGTTTTGCCAGAAATATCAGTAAGAAGCACAGAATACTTACCCATAAAATTTGATGAAAAGCTGTAAGATATACCACCATTAGAATATGACAATTTTAGATTATTTTCACTCACTAAAGGTGCCGAAGTTTCAACTACCACTTCATTAATCTTAATCTCAAAAAGTTTATCGAATTTATTCCCCTGAGAATCCTCAACCTCAACGATAAGCTGATATGATTTTTGGGTCTTATAGCTTAATTCACTTGTTGTTAATATCTTATTGTTATCAACTTCAAATGGCACTGGAGGTATATAACCAAATATATTCTCTTGTCCTCTTACTGTAAAAGAATGAGTATCGCTTGGGCTTTCATCCTCTACGGTTATTGTAGCCAATTCGGTTCCAGCGGGTAGCCCCTCATCAATGGATTTATTTGACAAAAACAAATCGGTTGGCTTATGATTACGGGGATATATATTAACAACCGCTTGCTGGTTTACGGTAAAAATATTATTCCCTGGGGTTAATGAAGTTAGAACAAAATAGCCATTGTAAGCACCACTCCATCCCCAATTAAAATGGAATCGACCACCGGCATCAAAACCATCAAGGTTAAATGCATGCCCGGCTTTATTATCGCCAGCATTACCAGAGTAGTATACAGGCCTACCACTCTCTAGCTGGTTTAGTAACATTTGACTCCATTCATCGTTTGAGTATTCCTCTTTTGCAAGCATGGTAACCTCATTTGAATAATCAAAGTAGGATTTTAAAGCTCCAGGAACGTTTCTTGAGTAGGCACCAGAGCCATCAGCACCGTAACCCATACTAACAGATATGCCCAAATGGTATAGAATTAGTGCAGTATGTTCGTTCGCTGAGGTTGGATGAACCTTACCCCACTCATACTGAGTTTCGCCAAAATTGGCAGTTAACAAACCATAATCGCTATTATAAGATTTGGATCCGTAACCAATATTGGGGTGCTTATACACACTCATTGCTTGCCCCATTGCAACAGCCACACAACCAGCATAAACTCGGCCACCTGGCCCTGCATTGTCCTCGGGGCAGAACTGATTCCAGCCTTGATTCTGATTCCAATTAACCTCAATTAGAGGCTCTACAACAGTAACTTTGGATGAAAAAGACTTATTGTTCCACTCGGGATGAATGCTTGTTGTTTTGGACGATTGTATATGCTCAATCTGTCTATCATAATCTTTAAACCAAAAGTAAAAAGGCAAATCATTTAATCCTTGTAAAACAAAGGTTCCTGTATACGAGTAGGCTAGAATTGGTGCAACTCGCTTATCGGCAGCTACCAGAACCCACCCCTCTGGATATAGATTTACAACATAAGAAAAGGGCGATTTGGAAGTACCAATTGCAAAGGGTAAAACCTCAGCTGTAGATTCTTTTATTTGGGAACTATCAATAAACTTAATGGCAATGGTTTTGGCTTCATTTTCGTTCACGCTGAACTGAGCGTAGGCAGAGAATCCAAATAGCAGGGATAGTCCTAGTAGTATTAACTTTCTCATAGTATTTAGCGGCAGGGTTAAGTATTGATAATCTTCAAAAATACACATTAATATTGTTCCAACAAAGTTGCAATACTGAAGATAAAGTAACTAACCAGAGATCTTCGGCTAAGCTACAAAGTAAAAATAATAAGAGAGGCGATTCAAAATATGAATCGCCTCTCAAATTAACTAAGGAATTACTAGTTTAGTTAACTATTCTTCCTTTAATATTACGATCTTTTATTACATAGTTTGTTTCAACACTTGATTTGGCTGCCTTAGTCCAAATTGATTGTGAGAATAGATCATACCAACCTGAATCATCTGGATCGGTAAGAGAATAATACCAAAACCCTAAACCGAACATCTCAATAGTACCATCGTCGAGAATAAAGCCTTTAGCAACACCACCATACCCTGTGTATCCGTTCCAAACTTCAAGTTCGTAACCTGCCAAAGGATGACCATCAGCGAAAGTAAGGAATTGACCCCATCCATCAACAACAGGTATATCGAACGAAGCAAAATCGCCATTGAATTCAGCAACTATATCGTCCTGCGAACCTAATAATCCACTTATTACTACAAGCCCTGGGTCGGTTGCATGTGCGCTCAATGTAACCTCGTACTCGGTAGCAACTGGTCCGTCGAATTGAGACACTAAGTTTCCGATTACATAGTCACCTAGAACTAAATCACGAGTATACCCATAGGAAATTAACCAGCTAAGTTCAACCTCAGCGTTAGGGCTGTTGTAACGAGTACGGTACGCGCCTTCGGCGATCTTAACAGTTACGGTTTCGCCATAAACTGGGGTACGTGGGGGTGTAATAGTTACCACATTACCAGCAAAACTTACATTGGCAGAAGGAACTTTCACACTAACTGTAGTAGTGCTAGTTGCATACTCAAAAATGATATCGTTGCTATCATAAACAATAGCACCAGATGATACGTAAAATGCCATTGGCAGATCATAGGTTAATTCTACTTTAAAACCAAGATCCTGAACAGGCTCACCAACCACAGGTAAAGTTGCCTCAGCATCTTCAGCTTCAGGCATATACTCTATACGCCAGTAAAGGCCTACTAGGTAACCACCCTCAATGCCACTTGTAATACCTTCGTAGAAGTTACCAGCTCTATCCTTGATAGCATCGTCTTCGATAGTTAAGAAAACATACTGACCAAAAATGGGCTCTACATCTTCGGGTTGAACAACCATTAATTTTTTCCCATCAACTTCAACCTCAGCAGCTACATCAGTGTACTCCATAGTAACAATGTTAAGGTACCTAAAATAGATACCTGCCTCATTGTTGATAACCACAGGTTCATCGAAAGTAACGGTAACATCAAAGTCGGCTGCTTTATCGGCAGTTGCTGACTTAGCTGGTGATGTGGATACTAACACTGGATTATAGTCATCGCTTGTTGCAAATGCATCAGTGGTAGTTACCTCACCTAGAACACCATCGGTGTTAACTGGTAAAGCAAAAACTTTATAGCTGGTATTTTGCACAAGTCCAGTTACGGAAATGCTTCCACTTTTCTCAGCATCCTCGTTAATGAATATTTGCTTTGCGAAAACGGCTCCAGCTGCGTTAAGTCGGAGTACCGAATTAGCTTCAGGTGCAGCAGTTTCATCGTCACCAGGAACCACAACAACGTAAAGTTGGCCAACTACTGATTGTGTATAGGTAACCACTGCAGTAGAGTCTTCGATAGAAGTTACTGCAAGTTCCACTGTAGCTGGAGCTTTAAGCACAGCAGGATCGTGTTGTTTTTGCCACTCCTGCTCACATCCATATTGGGTTATTGCAACGGCTGCAACAGCTAACCCAACTACGAATGTCCTTAATTTATTTATTTTCATAATGTTAAATTTTTCTGTTAATAAAAATTAATGTGCAGCTTACTTTGTAAGTGTACCACCAGGATAGAAACGATTATACCAGCCTAACCCTCCAGTACCGTCAGCATTGCTCCAAACATATGAACCAAATCCATCCTTAATGGTCATCTTGTTAGCGGCTAAATCTATCTCAATTGTGATGTTCCCAGTAATAGGACTATCATAATCGGGATTATAGCCAAGTAACTCAATTAATCCATAAGAAGAAGAGGTAGCAATTACTTGGTTAACAGGAACAGCAATTTCGGTCATATCCTCATTAACTACACCATATATTTGCTGACCTGAACCGCCTTTCACGAATGGGTAAAACCAAACAACAGTCACATCGTCGGCATCTTTTTCTAATTCCATCTCCCAAGATTCAACTCCATTATATGCACTCTCTGCTTCCGCATTCCATGTTCCTAGTAATGCAGCCAATGGGTGATCGTTATCTACAATAGTTACAGTACAAGTACTTTCTGCACTGGGTTTTACTTTGCCATCATCGTTTAGCTGAACTTGAAATCGAAGGTCTCCAGTAAAAACACCGGGGTTATCGATAACATTTACTTCAATATACTGAGTACGATTTTCAGCATTAAATGATAATGTAGTGGCATCACTAGCCAGTGTAAAATTTACTCCTTCCTTGGCAGTTCCATCAATTATTGTATAACCTACGGTTTCAGTTAAACCTTTAACCGATGCCAAAGTAACAGGTATTAGAAGAGTTTCCCCATCTTCTGCTACTGATAATGCAGCGTTGTCGAAACCAACAAATGCATCGCTATCATCGAATTCTGGTGTAGTATTCATATCACACGCAGTGAAAAAAACCAGAAGCGATATTGTCAATAAACTTAATATCTTTCTCATAGCTTAATATCTTATTAATTATTAATAACCTTCGTTTTGTATTAGGTTGGCGTTCACATCCAGTTCACGCTTAGGAATTGGAAGTGCCCATCTACCATCATCAGAAGCAAGGCTTATCAATGAACCATCACTCTTAGTACGGCTCATATTACGATTTGTACGGGCGTAGTCGAACCAAATATGTCCTTCGAAAGCTAATTCCATACGACGCTCCTCGAATACTGCACCAGCACCAGCCGATCCTAGGGCAGCTGCACCACGATTTGCTCTAATTATATTAAGATCGCCTAGAGCAGTTGCTCCAGAAACAGAAGCACCATTAATAAGAGCCTCAGCCCTGTTAAGGTACATTTCCGATAGACGGAGAACAATAACATTATTCGCATCGGGTGTACTTACAGCATCACCATCGCCTTTACCAATGTACTTGGTAGTCCACATAGAACCTGAAACGCCGTCGGCATCGGTTCTAAATAGATCACCCCTTACATCGCCAGCATCATACATACCAACTAGATCAGGATGTGCAGCACAGTCGGCATAACCTTTAGGGTTGGTCATATGCGATGGGCCTTCCCACCATGCATCATATGCATTAGCTCGCTTACCATACACTTCGAAATTAACTTCGCCACCTGTTCCGGCAACTTCTTTTCCCCAAACATCTTCCAAGTCAGCAGCAGCCCACATGCTAAAGGCAGAATTGTTGATTACCTTAGTTGCATAGTCGGCAGCACCTTGCCAGTTCTGGCTGTATAGGTAAACACGGCTAAGTAAAGCCTGGATAGCGGGTAGTGTAGCAACAGCTTTTGAATCGGTTACACCAGCTCTTGCATAGGTTGGATCAATTATACTCTCAGCCTCTAAAAGGTCTGCGATAATTTGCTCGTACACATCTGAAACGGAGTTTCTTGCTGGTTGCTCGCTAGCAGTTTTATCGGTATGAAGAATAATTGGCACACCAGGACCATTAGGATCTTTTGAGTATGGCAATGCATAGGTACGAAGTAGGTCGAAGTGTGAAAGAGCCCTAAGGAAAAGAGCCTCAGCTTTAAGGTTATCTAAATCCTGTGCTGTTACATCACCTACATCCTTACCTTCAAGATTATCAATTACGTTGTTCACCATTGATATTACATAGTAAGCAAAACCCCAAAGTCCAGAAGTAATAGTTGGAGCATAAGCAAGGTCATGAGGGGTTCTCATACGACCTGAAGTAAAATCGTTGTTAGAAGGTATAATTGCGTTGCCTGCGCGCATTTCTGCATCGAGAACAAAGAAAGAACCATACCAAGTAGTTGAAACTAGTGGAGAATAAGCTCCAGCAACGGCGTTGTTAAGACCACCATAGGTAGACATCGTAAGGTCGCTACTTTGAGTTAGTAGGGGTGCCTCCTCCAGGAAGTCCTCGCACCCAACAAACCCTATGGTTAGTACAAGTGTTAGTATTGCAAATATTTTTTTCATATCTGTAATGTTTTTATGCGTTAAAATGAAAGTTCGATACCACCAATGAATGACTTAGTCATAGGATAAATACCGGTTCCCATACCAGTTACACCACGCTCTGGATCCCAGTAATTAACATCGTGGAAGGTATAAAGGTTCATGGCGCTAACGTAAACCTTAAGGCTACCCAACTTCATTTGGTTGGTTAAACTTTTAGGTAATGTATAAGAAAGGGTAACGTCTTTGATACGAACAAAGCTACCGTCCTCTAACCAACGAGTACTTGCAAAGGTATACGAGTTACTTGACTGACCTGCAATTGGTTTTGGATTCACTCCAGTATCGCCGGGTTTGGTCCAGTAATTAAGAGCAGCAGTAGTTTGGTTCATCGACATTTGGTTACCATCGGCCTGGATATAACGGTTCTCAACTATTAGAACATCGTTACCTTGCTTAAACTCAAGGAATGCGCTAAAGCTAATACCCTTCCAGCTTAAAGCGGTATTAAAACCACCAATAAACTTTGGTTCAGGGCTACCTGCATAAATCCATGCTCCCTTGTTGTAGTCGCTGGAAAGTTGTCCATCTTCAGTTCTCCATAGTGCTTGACCAGTTGAAGGGTTAACACCATAGTAATCCTTTAGATAGAATGTATACATACTTTTACCAACTGTGTGCTTAAGGCGACCATCGCCAGAGAATGTCATCTCTTCGGTATCACCTAGGTCAAGTAGCTCGGTACGGTTGTAGGCTACGTTTAGACCTGCAGTCCAAACTAGGTCGTTGGTTCTAATAATTTCACCATCAATTTGGAATTCAACACCTTGGTTAAGTAGCGAACCAATATTCATAAAGTTAGATGAGAAACCAGAAGTTTGTGGTACTTGCTTGCTAAGAAGCATATCATCAGTAACACGGTTGTATGCATCAATACTAGTATTAACCTTACCATCTAGGAATCCAAAGTCAAGACCTACGTTATAGGTTGCATTCATCTCCCATGACAGGTTATTGTTGGTTGGTGAACTTGGGCGCATACCTACAATCCCGTTATAGGCAGTAGAAGCATAAACGCCATAAGCCTGGTAAGCAGAAATATTATCGTTACCATTAATACCATAACTAGCACGAAGTTTAAAGGTGTTAAGGAAGGTTACATCTTCCATAAAGGCCTCATTGTGGATGTTCCATGATCCACCAACTGACCAGAATAGACCCCAGCGATTGTCAGCACCAAACAAGGAGCTACCATCGTAACGCATTGAGGCTTGTAAGTAATACCTGGTGTCGTAGTTATAATCTAAAATACCAAAGAACGACATTAGGGTACGAGCATTGTAGCTGTATGATCCCTCGTCACCTTCTGCAGTAGAAGTATTTGGGTAAGGTATTAGAATATCAACATCAGGAGAATAGATGTAGTATGAGTTGTAGGTTCTGCGCATTGCTTCCTGTCCAACAAGAGCTCTTACAGAGTGAACCTCATCAAATATTTTACTATAAGTAATGGTATTCGAAGTGGTTAACTGCATATACCTTAGGGTTGAAGACTGAAGGGTACCGGTTGTTCCACCATAATCAGGTGCCCAGTATCTACGACCTTCACCAAATGTTCCTTCGGCAGAGTTGTTGGTCTTTATCTCAAGACCATCAATAGGTTTCCAGGTAAGGAAGTAAGCCCCTTGAAAGCGATACTGCTTTTCAAACTGATCATCATACTCTGCAGTAAACCTAGGGTTGGTATTCGAGTTTTCAGGAATATTTAGAGTGTGAGTTCCATCCTCGTTGTAAGCTGCAGTCCAAGGTAGAATAGTCATACCAGCAAAAGCAGGGTTTGAGTAATATAAACTCTGCATTGGAACGTCGTTAGACTCGGTATAACCAAGGTTCATACGAGCACCAACCTCTAACTTATCGGTAAGTTTGTAGTTAGTGTTTACACGTGCAGTAAATTTCTGGAAGTCAATTCCATAAAAAACACCTTCATTGTTATGGTAAGATAGTGAAGTGTAGAAACTGCTTCTATCGGTACCACCAGCAGCATTGATTTCATACTCTTGCATTTGGCCCAATCGGGTGAAGTGATCCATCCAGTTGGTTTGCTCTTTAGCTAATAGAGACATTGGACGATAGTATCCACCAAATGGATCGTCAGGGTTTCTGCCAGCATTCACAATAGCGTCTCTTTGGAAACCTAGCAATTCCTCACCGCTCATGATACCAAAATTGTTATCGTTAGCAAGTTGAGAAACACCAAACTTGGTACGAGCACTAAATTTAGCTTTGCCTTTGCTACCGCTCTTGGTAGTAACAAGAATAACCCCATTGGCAGCACGTGAACCGTATACTGATGCTGCAGCAGCATCCTTAAGTACGGTAATCGACTCAATATCGTTGGGGTTAAGTGATGCAAGCGCATTACCTGTGTTGGTAAAGTACGACTGGTCACCACGCATAACAGGGATACCATCTACAACCCATAGAGGCTCACTTCCAGCGTTAATAGAAGAGATACCACGGATACGGATTTGAGAATCGGCACCTGGCTGACCAGAAGCAGCTGTAATTTGCACACCAGCCATTTTACCAGTTAACAACTTATCTACTGAAGAGGCAGGAAGTTCGGCAATGCTCTCATTGTTAACTGTGGAGATAGAACCTGTTCTACCTTCACGCTTTACAGTACCATAAGCAACAACAATAACCTCTTCCAATTGGGTTGCATCTGATTGTAATACAACATCAATGACAGTTCTACCTCCAATTACAACTTCCTGAGTAAGCAAGCCAATGAAGCTAAACTCAAGGGTAGTTGCAGAAGTAGGTACATCAAGGGAATACTTACCATCAACATCGGTAGCTGTACCGATTGATGTTCCCTTAACTAATACGGATGCTCCTGGAACGGGCATCCCATCCTCGGCACTTGTAACAGTACCGGTAACTTGCACTGTTTGCGCCTGTAGGAAATTCACCCCCACAAACACAACAGCTACAAGGAATACACATAGTCTTTTCATAGAACAAAATTTAGGTTTACAAATAGAGCTAATAATTTTAACACGGCTAAAATATCATAAATAATTGTAAAGACAAATCTTTCGAGTGAAATAATTTTAACAACTGCAAACGTTTTAACACTCAATTGTTAAATTATCAAAATTTTAGAACAGACTACAATACTTAGCACGTGACTTTTATGAAAATAAAAAAGAAAATTAAGCTTTTGAAATCTTTTTATTAACAATATCAAGTATGGTGTTTTCCATATCCTGTGCGTTTTTCACCATCTGTTCACCTTTGGCTAAAAACTCTTTAACTTTTTCTTTATCATCTAAGCCCTCGGCATTAATTTTAACATTTAGGTACGCACCCATTACGGCCGAACGGGCAGCCAACGCTCCTACTCCTGCGTCCGAAACTGAGTTCGGATTGCCTATCTCGGCCATGGCCTTCATCACCTCCATCGATTGGTATGATATCTCCATCACTTTATAAGGTATCTCAATGGCGTAAAGGGTTGCATCTTGTATGGCCTGCTTGCGGGCAGCTTTTTCGGCATCGGTTCCTTTAGGTAGGCCAAAAGCATCCATTATCTTATTAAAGGCGTTGGTGTCCTCATCAACCAGCTTTACAAGCTGATCCATGTAATCCTTGCCCTTGTCGGCCCAATGCGAGAACTCTTCCCAGCGATCGTCCCAACCGGCTTTGTGAGCCGATAGGTTGGCCACCATAGTACCCAGCGCAACACCCATGGCGCCCATAGCTGCCGAAACGGATCCTCCTCCGGGTGCAGGTGATTCGGAAGCGGTTTCCTCGGTAAATCCCTTTACGGTCATATCAACCAGCTTTTTCTGGCTGTCATCCTCAAGGATATATTCAATAATTTTCTTTTTGGGCTCAAATGGATATAGTTCATCAAGTCCCATCGATTTTACGGCAATTTTTATAATTTCCGCATCGGAAATACCGGTTGAGCGGTTCTGCTTGTGTAGAAAATATTTTCCAGCATCGAGCATTGCCTTTAGTGGAACAACACCTACCAGCTCCGAACCGGTTACCCTAAGGCCTCGCTCCTGCGCCTTTTTACTAGCCTCCTCAAAAGCAATGTGCATTGGGGTTATGGAGATATCGGTAAGGTTTATGGAGATTTGCGCAATACCGTACTCATCGATAAACCAGCCAATTGCCTTGCAGGCTTTTAATGCTCCGGGTATCCATATCTCGTTGCCCTGCTCATCGAGCGCTTTTTTCCCTGTTATTGGATTACCTACTCGTTGCGGGCGACCCTTTTCGCGAATATCGAAAGCAATTGCATTGGCACGACGGGTAGAGGTTGTATTTAGGTTGATATTGTATGCTACCAAGAAATTTCGAGCACCTACGGCTGTTACACCACTTTTGGGGTTGAACTCGGCAGGGCCAAAGTCGGGTTTCCACTGTGGATCCTTAAGCCTTTTAGGTAAAGCTTCGTACTCTCCTGCCCTGCAGTTGGCCAGGTTACGACGCTTCTCCTCGCGGGCTGCGAACTCGTAGCAAAATACGCCAATACCCAGCTCATCGCCAATGCGCTTGGCCAGCTTGTGGGCATACTCTACAGTTTCGTCCATAGTGATATTGGATACGGGTACCAAAGGACATACATCAGTTGCGCCAAAGCGTGGATGAGCCCCCTTATGCTTGCTCATATCGATAAGCTCGGCGGCTTTTTTTACTGCCCTGAAGGCTGCCTCGCATACCTCGTTTGGTGTACCCACCATGGTTACCACGGTACGGTTAGTTGCTGCGCCGGGATCAACATCAATAAGTTGAACCCCCTCAACGGATTCTATCTCGTTGGTAATTTGCTTGATAATGCTTAGGTCTCGCCCCTCGCTAAAATTTGGGACACATTCAATTAGCTGTTTGGTTTTCATGATGATTAAAACGGGTTATTTATGTTAAGTATTCTTTAGTTGATTGTCTGCCTGCCGGCGAGGCAGGGTTGATTGAACTTCTGATTGATTGATTGATTGAATGATTGAGTAGTTAGAGGGTTTAAGGTTTAAGGTTTAAAGTTTGGGTTGAACATTGAACTTTGAACATTAAACCTTGAACCTTGAACTTTAAACCTTGAACTTTAAACTTTGCCCTCCCTCCTACTGCTGTCCAAATACCTTCTTAAGTATCTCTGTAACTCGTGCAGCGGGATCTTTGCGGATTTTAGCTTCCTCTTCGGCAACAAGTTTGAAAAGGCCATCAATTGCTTTCTCGGTTATATAATTCTCCAAATTAGGGTTTACCTGCTCGCCTCCGGTTAGCAGTGTTAACCGATTGTAGTTTGTGGCTATTGGATTCCAGTAGCTAGTTACCTTTACCCTATCGATAGATTGCTTTACAATGGGACTAAATTCGTTCTTTAGCTGCGAATAGGTCTTCCCTCTGAGATAACTCGTTGCAGCATTGTCGCCCCCCTGCAAAATCCCCATAGCATCGGTTATGGTCATTGTGGTGATGGCGTTCCTAAATATTGGAAAAGCCCTTTTGCTGGCATCCTCAGCAGCACGGTTAATCGAAATTACAAAATCGTCAACTGGCTTACTCAAACCAGCTTTTTCAAGGGTATTTTTCACTTTAATTGCCTCCTCAGGGAAAGGTATACGGATAAGACTGTTTCCATAAAACCCATTGGTGTTTGAGGCTTTTGAGGTTGAGTTTTGGGCTCCAATTCTAAGGGCCTCTTTCAACCCATTAGCAACCTCTGCAGTAGTTAAACCACCTTGCTGGTCGGGGAACAAAATTTCAGTAGGAAAATTAAATTGCCCACAACCTGCCAGAACAAACATTGTAAAAACAGTAACAAAGGGTACAATTGTTCTTTTCATAATTCAATTATTTTGATGATATAATTACTCCGTGATTTTAGAAACTGTTTAAGTTTTTTTG